>JAHWJO010000509.1 GCA_019348365.1 Armatimonadota bacterium
GTACATCAAGAACCCGCCGTGGAAGCAGTGGCAGGGGGACGAGAACAACGCGGACGTGCTTGCAGAAGGGCACGAGGCGGTGCAGGATGCGGTGCGGGCGCTCTTCGAGCTGCGGATGCGGCTCATCCCGTATCTTTACGCGAGCTTTGCCCGGTACTGGCGCGAGGGCATCCCCCCGTTCCGCGCCCTCGTGATGGACTACCCGGACGACCCCGAAGTACGGAAGATCGACGATCAGTACCTGATGGGGGAGTTTCTGCTTGTGGCACCCGTTGTGGCGGGGCAGGATGCGAGGAAAGTCTACCTCCCCGAAGGCGAGTGGGTGGACTTCTGGACCGGCGAGACGACGCAGGGGCGGCAATGGATCGAGCGGGAGGTTCCGCTGGAAGTCATCCCGCTCTGGGTGAAGGGCGGCGCGCTCCTCCCCCTCGCGGAACCGACCCTTCACGCCGGCGACCCGGCGGCCCGGAACCTGACCGTGCGCGTCTACGGCGACGGTCGATTAGTTTCAACGCTGTTTGAGGATGACGCGCAAACTTATGATTACGAGCGCGGGGAGTTCAACCTCCTGCGGCTGACGTGGGATAACGCGACGGGAGAGGGAAAGGCCGAGCGGGAGGGCAATACTGCCGTGCCCGCTTACGTAGTGCAGAGGTGGGAACGGGTGGGATGATAAGGCTGCTCAGGAAGTTGTTCACAGATCCAACCGCCGACTGGCCGCGTTCGGTCCATGATCCGGTGTTGGGCGAACTCCGACTCTCCGAAGATGCGACGTGGTGGGAGGGGAAGGTCACCCTCAACGGTAAAGAGGTCGAATTTAATATTGGCGGAGAGGGCAAGCCGGATGAACGGTTGATCGCCCACACTTATGAGTTCGTCGCTAATATGACCGAGTTTGAAGCGATGCTGGCGGATTTCCTTGAGAGAGAAATCCGAGATGAAAGGCACTTGAACCTCTACGCAGATGAGATCCGACAACTGGAGCTCAAGGGCATCCACCAGTTATGGCCCAATAATCCCCATTATGCAGAGATCATCTTCAAAGGTCCCGATGAATACAAAATCTGGGGGTGCGGTTATGCAGACCGGAAGCTCTTCAACCTTGGATTCGATGATTAGAGATATTCGTTGAACATAGGGAATAATTGGGCTGGCCTCCCAACGACCTAATCACCCAACGACCCAATTACCCAAACTACGGGCTGTAGTAGTTCCAGGTCATCTTGCTGCGGCGGTAGTGGGGCTGGGTCCAGAGGCGAGGTTGCCGGGGACGCGGGTTCTTCGCCGGGTTTTCATAAATGTGCAGTTCGTCGCCGCTGACGACCATGATCTCCTCCCGCCAGTCGCCGCTCACGTCCGCCACGTAAAGCCGGTCCGCCTTCTCCGGGATCCTCAGGACGAACTTCCCCGTGATCGGGTCGAAGATGCCCACATCCCCGCTCTCGTGGCGCTCCTTCGCCGCCGCGAGCTGCGTCTCCCTGCCGGTCCAGTGGATCGGCGCGATGGCCTCGACCCCGCTGGCGGTCCACCCCGCCGGGGCCACATCGTCCATCGCGTAGTCGGAGATCAGCTTCCCCTGCGCGTCGAAGGTGAACGGCTTCTGGTGCGTGTTGTAGCGGCTGCGGCACCAGACCTGCATGCCCGGATGCGCCATCGAGAACTTCCCGACGGCGGCGTTCTGCGGCTCCTGATGGCGGTGGTGGGTCTTGAACAGCACCCGCTCCCCGTTGAAAAGGAAGACGTGGTTGCCCCCGCCCTCCTCCAGCGCGACGACCTCCAGCCCCGGCACGTCGGGCCGCACGTCGTACACGAAGATCGAGTCGAGGTGGCCCTGGTGGGTGAAGATCGGCTTCACCTTCCCCTCCGGGGTGATGATCGTGGAGCCGAGGACCTCGTCCCGCCCGTCCCCATCGAGGTCGGCCACCCGCGCACCGTTGTGGGCGCACCCGACGTACCGGTCCGTGCTCCAGAGCGGCGGCCCGTCCAGTTTCTCGATAGGATACGCCGAGACGTAGCGGCCCATCCGGTAGCCGTCCTTGTTAGTGGCCTGGAGGAGCAGGTCGCGGTCGCCCTTCCCCCGGAAGTTCGCGAGTACGAGGTGCTCCCACCGCTCCGCGCCGTCGGGATGGGGCACCCGGACCGCCCGCTTCTCTTTTCCCGTCTTTGCTTCGAGAAAATGAACCGTGCTGTCCTGATCGAGGTACAGCAATTCGGCCTGCCCGTCGCCGTCCACGTCGCCGACCTGCACCCCCGGCGCGTGGTGACCGGGGAGTCCCGCGCTCTCGGACGATCCGGCGGAGACCCGGAGGTCGGTCTTGAGATGCCAGAGCCGCTTCCCGTCGTTCCGGTACGCGCCGATGTTGCCGGGGGCCGTGACGACGAAGTCCATCCGGCGGTCGTTGTTCAGGTCGGCGGCGATGATCCCGCCGGAAGATCCCTCCGGCACGGGGAAGTCCAGCTTCACCACGCGGGGCGGGATCGGCTTCTCCTGAGCGACGGCGAGCGTCGCCCCGCCGATCCCCAGGACAGCCAGACCGAGGAGCGAAAACCCGAATAGACTGATCCCTGTTGAAAGCACGTTCCCGCCTCCCTTCCTGCAAGCAAATAAAGTCGATCTCTGGGACCCCTTCTCAGGGCGAAGGTTTCAACGCGAGGCATCGGCGTGGGCCGCCCCGCTCTAAAATGAGCCCGTTAGAAGACGAGGGTGCGGCCTGCCTCGGCGGCGTCCTCTCGTGTGTAGGAGACGCCGTCCACCTTCATCCCCTGCGGGTCCAGCAGAGTGAGGATTCCGCCCTTGTTCCCCAGGCTGATCTCCGGGGTGAGCGGAACGACGAGCGGGGCGTTCGGCAGGAGGACTCCCGCGAGCGGCATGGTGTTCTTCACCCGGTCGGCGAGCCGCCACCCGTCGAGGAGAATCGGGTCGGGCGTGGTGTTGAGGAGCGTTGCCGCCTCCCCGGTCGCGTCCCCGCCGCGCGGATTGACCATGGCCGCGACGATCCGCACGGTAGAGTCCGGTTCGCTCGGGTCGGGGGCGTACGCCGGGCCGAAAGCAATTTTATCCCCTGCCGAAATCGCCGGGTGCCCGGTGCGGTCGTCAGTGTGCCACGCCTGGCTCTGGAACGCGAGGAAGATCGCCGTCCAGCGGTTTTGGGAAGCGAAATGGATCATCAGCGCCCCGTCCTGGTAGACGCCGTTATCATGGTCGTGCCGCCCCCTCGGGTTGCCCTGGTTCATGTGCACGTCGTGGATGCCGTTGCCGGGCCGGAACCCGAACACCTTGTCCTTCCTCCGGGGCTCCGGCCCCCACCGCGACCCGAACGCGTAGACGTACGCCTCCGGATCGTCCCGCGCCTGCCGGAGGTAGAAGTCCACCCGCTCGTTGAGGTCGTTGTCCGCGCCGGGGAGGTCGTGGGGCAGCGCCTTCATCTCCCGGCGGTCGAGGAGATTGCCCCGGATGTAATCGAGCGCCGGGCCGCCCGGTTTCCGTTCGAGCGGCAGGAACCCTTCCGGGAGGACGGGGAGGTCTCGCGTCACCTCGTGCCGGAAATCGCCGTTCACGAGGAAGAGCAGCTCCGGCCTGTCTCGGTCCGTGGACTTCACGTTCACCGCGACCCGGTACTTCGCTCCCGCCGCTCCCAG
>JAHWJO010000084.1 GCA_019348365.1 Armatimonadota bacterium
AGATGCCCGCCTGGGACGACTCTCAAGCGGCCACGATCAACGGCGTCTACGATACGGTGATCTACCAGTACGTGCAGACGCAGACCGGGTCGGGCGGCTCGATCCACCAGTGCTACAACGTCCGCCGGATCGTCTCGCCGGGATCGGGGAGCGCCCGGAACACGGAGGACCGGTGGCTCCTGCCCTACGACCCGAACCGGGATGCGGTGGATTTCTCCGTGCGCCGGTCCGAGCCGTCCGCGGAGTACACCACGGGGAATAACAGCAGAGTGTTCCGTTACTACGTTCAGCAGAAGGACGCCAGTGGGAATGCGACGGGACAGACTCTCGAGCGGACCACCGAATCCTGGACGAACGTGGTGATGGTGGACACGAAGTTCATCGTCGTTAAAACCCACCATAACACGACGATCAAAGCGGATGCGTCTTCCCGCTCGCGATTGCGTAACTGGATTCCCCCCTCGTAGCGATCCTATCGATCCCATCCCGAGACGGCAGAGCGCCGGAGGCGATATGAAACGGCACGAAAACAATAAAAGGAACGACGGCTTCACGCTGATCGAGTTGTTGATCGTCATCGCGATCATCGCGATCCTGGCGGCGCTGGCGTTGCCGAACATGATGAGCAGCCGCAAGGCGGCGCAGGAGACGAACGCCATCGCGGTGATGCGGGAGGTCGTCAGCGCCCAGGAGATTTTCCTCATGCGCCGGCTGGCGGGGAGCGAACGCTACGGCACGGTCGCGGAGCTGGGGAATACGCCGGTCGGGAATTACAAGCTGTTGAGCTGGCCGGATCCCGCCACTCCCGGCTTGCGGCGGGGGTACCAATTCGTAGATCTTGAAACCCCCACCGCCACGACATGGTGCATCGCGGCGCGACCGGAAGTGCCGGGAAAGAGCGGCGACCGTTACTTCGCCTCGACGGAGAACGGCCACATCCGGCAAGGCTCCACCGACCCGCAGAGCCGAGCGGATGTCACGACGATGTCCATGGCGCTCTGAGGGAAGGCTCCTTCCGATCCTCCTTTCCATGGCGATCCGTACTCAAGCCCCCGGCATCAGACGAGGGATGCCGGGGGCTCTTTTCAGGGAGGAGGCCAACGCACTTCTCACCGGGAGAGGCAATAGCGGGGAAGGGGAACGTTACCACCGCCCGGACGCGCGGACCTGTTGTTTCCCGGCCTTCTCTCCGATAATGGGGCAGTAAGACTCCGGTCGGTCGCAGGGATCGCCGGGAGGATCAACGGCCCGGAGCCA
Organism: Armatimonadota bacterium; assembly: GCA_019348365.1. Taxonomy (GTDB): domain Bacteria; phylum Armatimonadota; class DTGP01; order DTGP01; family JAHWJO01; genus JAHWJO01. Next base: position 1,258 of record JAHWJO010000084.1, read on the forward strand.
GCCTCCTCCCCCGATACCGCTCCCTGGAGAGTAGATCATACTGCCTTTGGTTAGGGGGTGAAACCGGTGTTTGCTGCCTTAGGATGGATCTTCCAGATTATCGCGCTGGTGCTTTTCCTCATCATCGTCATCGATGCGTTCAAGAACGAGATCTGGAAAGGGATCCTCGCGTTCTTCTGCTGTTTCTACACGCTGTACTACGGATTGACGGAGTATGAGAGCGAGAAGAAAACGCTGATCGTCGGAGGATGGATCGCGAGCGTGATCCTCAGCGGGATTTTCCAGGTGATGGCGCGGGGCGGGTCGTAATCCTGCGTCCGACTGGCCCGCAGCAATCGATCACAGGAAAGGGGGAGGGATGAACGGCACGCTGCCGAAGCCTTCCGTTCTGGGGGGGGCTGCCATCATCGGGCTGGGAGGATCGTATCTCCTCTCGCGCATCGGCCTGTACGGCCCTCCCTGTCCCTCCCGGCTCCTGTTGCATCTCCCGTGTCCGGGATGCGGCCTCACGCGAAGCTGGGTCGCTCTCTGGCACGGCGATCTCCTCGCCTCCTTTCGCTACCACCCACTGGGGATGGCGTTGTTTCTTCTCTGCCTGTTGTTCCTCTTCGCCCCGCTCTCTTACCGTTCCCCGCGATTCAGATTCGGCGACCCGCCGTTCTACGCCTTCCTCTTTCGTCCCGGCGTGTTGAAGGGATTTTCCGTCCTCTTCTTCGGGATCTGGCTCCTCCGTCTCGGGCTGACGTTCTCCCCGTCTCGCTTCTTCCTCTGGTAACTTTTCTCGGGGGTAGCTTCTATTCCGGCCCGATTCCCGTACCCCAGAGGGGTGGAATCTCCTCCCCGGAGTTCTCCCCGGTTCTCACCCGGCGTTCCTGATGGCGCGCGAATCGCGATCTCCCCCCAGATTGCACCGTCAGATGAACTCGCCCCGCGTATCGTAGAAAGACGGCTCGACCTCGTGCCATGGGGTGAAGGTCGTCGTCAATTCCTGCGCCTCGCCCGTCTCCGCCGCCCGGTAGCCCTTGAACAGGATCTCGTGGACGTGAAGCTGGAGGGTCCCCGAAGGGTAGGGGGGGCGGTTCTCCCGGATCGACGCCGCGAAATGCTCGATCATGCTCTCGTTGGGCGCGTCCGGGGAGACGGGGACGCGGTAGCAGTCCCTGAACCCCTGCCATTCGACCGGTTCCGCACCGGGGATCGGCCCCTCCGGGGAGTGGACCACGATGCCGCTCCCGCTCATCCAGAGCGTCCCCTTCCGCCCGTACACCGCCGTGTCGTTCCGCGCGAACGACGTGCCCCAGAGGCTCCGGATCACCGCCTGCTGCCCCGTCTCCCATTCCACGAGAAGCGTCACGTTGTCGTCCACATCCGACTCCACCCGCTTCCCCCCGCCGACGATCCGGTGGGGGATCAGCGTGTTCACGAACCCCGTCACCCGTTTCGCGGGGCCGAGAAGCGAGATGAGGCGGCTCGTGGGGTAGACCATGCAGTCGAGCATCGCGCCGCCATGCGCCACCGAGCGGTCGTAGTACCAGTTGTCGCGGGGCGGGCCGGGGATGAGCAGGACGGCCTCCGCGCCGGTGAACTTTCCCAGCGTCGATTCGTTCAGGTACTCCAGCGCGGTGAGGAACGCGGGGGTGTGATCGAAGGGGAGCTGCATGAAGACGAGGCCGTTCTCCCGCGCCAGCCGCTCCATCTCGATGCAGTCGTCGAGGGAGGTCGCCATCGGCTTCTCGTTGAGGACGTGGATGCCCCGCCGGAGCGCCGCCTGGACGGGGGCCGCGTGGAGCGAGTGCGGCGTGGTGACGACGACCCCGTCGGGCTTCACCTCGTCCATCATCCGCTCGTAGTCGTCGTACCAGCGGTCCACGCCGTGCTCGCGGCCCTTCCGCTCGGCGGAGTCGAGGTGACGCGCGCAGGTGGCAACGAATTGAACGTCATCCAGGGCTTCCGCCTGCTTGAAGAACCGCTCGGAGATGTCGCCGCAGCCGATCATCGCCAATTGAAGAGAGTTCTGATCCGTCATCCCGATCTTCCACCTTCCTGATCCTGGAGTAAATTCAAAGGCGACTGTCTCTGCCTGTCCCTCTATTCTTCTGCCTTCTATGTACGGAACCCCTCCCGATCCCGTTCTGTTTCCCTTTCGCTTTGTAACGTTTTCAGGTCTCCGGTCGTATAAAGGGTGAAAGGGACAGCAGACCACCCATGGAACCTTCCGATGAGAGCTTGATGGAGCGGGTGCAACGGGGAGACCTGAAGGCGTTCGAGACCCTCTTTGACCGTCACCAGCCCCGGCTGTACGCCTTCCTCCATCGGTTCACCGGATGCGCCTTTCTCGCGGAAGACCTGACGCAAGACGTGTTCTATAAAATCTGGATGCAGAGTCGGACCTTCCACTGCAGCAGCTCGTTCGTGACCTGGTCGTACGCCATCGCCAAAAACACCGCGATGGATGCCCGAAAACGCCTTCGCCGGGAAACCCGTTTCTCGGAGATGGCGGTCGGGCGAGGCGCAGCCGGGGATGAGTGCATCCCGGATCCCGTCAGGAGGGATCTGGATGAGACGGTCGCGCTGCGGGAGACGGTCCGTTCCGCCCTGCTGTCATTGCCGGAGAATCAACGTATGGCGGTCGTGTTGAGGGAATATGAGGGCCGGTCCGCGCGCGAGATCGGGGCAATCCTGGGGTGTTCCGAAAACAATGCGCGGATTCTGGCCCATCGGGGTCGCCGGGCGCTCCGCGAGATGCTGAAGGTCTGGATAGATGCAGGGGGAGAACCATGCGAAGAGAAATGATCTGCCCCCGTCTGGAGGAAGTGCGGGAGACATGGCAGAAGACGCCCGATGGGGGGGGAGCCGGGGATCTCTGCGAACACCTCGCCGCCTGCCGCCCCTGCCGGGAGGAGTGGGAATCGCTTCAGGAATTCTCAGCCCTCCTCCGCCGGGGAGACGTTGCAGCACCCCTATCTGAGGAACGGCGATTGCGGATGAAAGCCAATATCCTCCGCCGTTGCGCCGATTCTGCGGCGGCCCCCCCGGAGAATCGCCCCGTCACTTTGGGCCGCCCGCTCGCGATCCCCTCTCCGTGGAACCCGCGCGTGCGGTGGGCGACGGGGCTGATGCTGGCGGCGCTGCTAGGCGGGGGAGCAGGTTACTGGGCATCCCTCCGGCAGCCGGAAACCTTTTCCCCGCCGGGGACTCTCTCCGGCGAGAACCCTTTAATAGCGACCGAGTCTCCGGCGATAGAGTTTGACCCCCGGCCCGTTCGACAGGTGCTGTGGGTGAACCGCGAGCCGCAGTCGGACACGGTTGGGCCGGTCCGCCTGGATATCACCGAAGTACAAGTGACTCGCATGATGCCGCCCACGATGGATCCGGTCACCCTTGCGCGGATATTGAAACAGGGGAAGCGTCGCTCTCCAGAAGAGCAAGCCATGTTGGAGCAGTTGATCGCGATGGAGAAGCGATTGGACAGCGTCCGAAGAAGTGGAAGCCCGAAATCGGAGTCGACGGAGCGGTATTTGGACGAGAAGATCACCAGCCTGAGCAAGCATCTGGTCGAATTGAGACGGAGGCGGGAACGAACGACTCCCCGGCCGACGCCCCAGGAGATCGAAGCGGCGAAAAAGAAGCTGGCCGCGATGCCTCCCCCGGATCCCACCTCCGATACGCTGGTCGTGAAAGGTCACTTGTATGCCGTCGGGGAGGGTCCCGTTTATGCCTTAAGCCCGTTCTTCAGCCGATCCCCCACACCGCCGGAAGGGAAGTTGGCCTATGGGACCGGTTTTTATCGCCTCACATCTCGGGGGGCGAAGTTTAAACATGTTTTCGCGACGCCGCCGGTCACGAACGAGAGGAAACCGCTCCAACTCTACGCTCACCTTCCGGTCGCCCGCGAGCTTCCGTTTCAGCAGGTACGGTTCCGGTTGAAAGACCAACCCAGGGGGATGTCCGCCACCCCGGATGTTTTATCTAATGGCGGCGACTACCCGTGGAAGATCCGGTTCGTGTCAGGGACCTTCACCCAACAAATGACCATCCATAAAGAACGTTTCAAAGACGTGCGGCATGTCCGGCTCAATGTGGTCGAGAAGACCGATGCCCCGGCCGATTCCAATCGCGGCATGCCGGTGAGGTTGTTCTCGGCATTCCACATCACGCCACCTTGGAGATTGAGGACGATGAGACACGCGCCTCATCCGCAGGAAGGCTGGCAATCGGTGAATTACGACATCATTTTCACCGGCGTAAAGAAGGGCGACCCGATTCCTCCTCTGGAGATCCGTTACGTCCCTGCTCGCCAGCTCCGGGATCTGATGAAGCCGGTCACGGCGGAGCTGACGATCCCCCTGATGAAGCCTCAGAAGAAAGGTTGAGGGGAGGCGAACTCATCAGGTGTTGGGTGTCGGGTATCGGGTGCTGGATCGTAGGGCGCTACCTTTATGAAAGGACGGAGGTCAGGTGGCGGGGGAGCGTTGATCGTCAATGATGATAGCGGGCTTGGAGGAAATCGATCCGACCCGCGCTCATCAGATAGACGATCCGGTGTTCCTGGGTCAGCCGTCGGGACCATGTGTTGGGGGCGAGATACTTCAACGGTTCGGGCTTGCCCAGGCCGGTGAAGGGATCGCGCAGGATCGCCTCGATCAGATCGAACGCGCGGAGGGCGGTCTTCCGGTCCGTCTCCACCCAATATCGCAGGTCTTCCAAAAACTCCGGCTGGAATACCGCCACTCGGGTAGGTGTCGGCGCCGGAGTTTTCCTAGCGCTCTTCTTCAAGCCCGACCTCAGCCCGGACCTCCTCCATCGTAGAGGGGGATTGAGTCCGCTCCTGCGCCCGTTCCAGCGCGGACAGGAGGCGTTCTGCATTTTTAGGCGAACGGAGAAGGTGGGCGGTTTCGAGCAGGCTGGAGAGCTCGTCCGCCGCGATCAGCGCGATGGGGTCGGCCCCCCGGCGGTGGATGATGACCGTCTCGCGGTTTTGCGTCGCCTCCTCGCAGAGCCGCGCCAGGTTCGCCCGCGCTCGGGTAAAGGTCGTTTCAATCGGCATCATCCAACTCCTGTACAACCTATCCCTTGAGTGAGAGAGACTGAGGATGAGACGAACTTAGGTCAGCTTCCGCCATGTCCGCCCCCCGGAGGCGAGCAGCAGGTCCGCGCCGGGAGGGCCTTCCGACCCCGCCGGGTACGGTTCGGGCCGGTCGCCGGTGCGCTGGTACTCCAGCAGGGGATCGATCAGCTCCCACGCGGTCTCCACCTCATCGGCGCGTGCAAAGAGAGAGGCGTCCCCGCGCATGGCATCCAGCAGCAGCCGCTCGTAAGCGTCGTACCCCGCCCCGCCGAACTCGTTCTTGTAGAGGAACTGGAGCCGCACCGGCGCGACCGACACGCTCGGCCCCGGCACCTTCGCCGAGAGGATCAGGTCCATCCCCTCGTCCGGCTGGATCCGCAGCACGAGCGTGTTCGGGGGGGCGGTGTTGCACGCGAGCCGGGAGTACAGCACCTCCGGCAGCGCCTTGAACTGGATGCTGACCTCCGTGAGGCGCTTGGGCATCCGCTTCCCCGCGCGGAGGTAGAACGGCACCCCCGCCCACCGCAGGTTGTCCACGTACATCCGCGCCGCCGCGTACGTCTCCGTCCGGGATTCGGGGGGAACATCTTTCTCCTCCAGGTAGCCGGGGACCGATTTCCCGTCCATTTCCCCTCCGGCGTACTGGCCCAGCACGAGATCCTCCGGAGCGGGAGCCCGGAGGGCGCGCAGCACCTTCACCTTCTCGTCCCGAATGGCGTCGGCGTCGAGCGCGACGGGGGACTCCATGGCCACGAGGGTCAGCACCTGCAAGACGTGGCTCTGGAGCATGTCCCGGATCTCCCCCGCCTCGTCGAAGTACCCGGCGCGGTCCTCCACGCCCACGGTCTCGGACACGGTGATCTGGACGTGATCCACGTACTTGTAGTTCCAGAGCGGCTCGAACAGGGCGTTGGCGAACCGGAAGACGAGGATGTTCTGCACCGTCTCCTTGCCGAGGTAATGGTCGATCCGGAAGATCTGGTCCTCCTCGAAGACGGAGTGGATGATCCGGTTGAGCGCCTGCGCCGAGTCGAGGTCCGTGCCGAACGGCTTCTCGACGACCATCCTCCGCCAGGTGTCTTCGTCCTCGGAGGTGGTGAGGCCGCTCGACCGGAGCCCTTCGATGATGTCCTCGAAGACCTCCGGTGGGGTGGCGGTGTAGAAGAGCCGCCGGTCCTTCATCCCGTGCTCGGCTTCCAGCTCGCCCAACCGCTTGTCGAGCCGCTTGTAGTCCTTGAGACGGTCGTACTCCCCCTGCTGGTAATAGATGCGACCCAGGAACTTCTCGACGAACGCCGGATCGGAGCAGACCCGCTCCTCGCCGAACTCCTTGAGCGACTTCCGGATGTCTTCGCGGTACTCCTCGTCGCTCTTCTCCCTCCGGGCGAAGGTGACGATGAGGAGCTTGTCGGGAAGGTGGCCTTCCCGGTCCAGCTTGGCGAGGGCGGGCAGCAGCTTCCGGTGCGCGAGGTCGCCCGTCCCGCCGAAGATGACATAGGTGCAGGGCGGCGCGACGAGGTTCTCCGGCGCTTCGCACCGGTCGAAGTCGGAGGGCGATCCCTGGCCGTTCCCGGAGGGGAGAGCGGGGGAAGGGGACTGTTGGGTGACGGCGGACATCAGGGAACTCTCCTCAGCCTTCGATGGGCTTATCGGTTTTCGCAACGCTCGGGCTGGGCTGGGTCCCTGGCGCCTTCGGGTTCTCAATGGGCGACTTGCCCGACTCCGTCGATTCCGCGACCTTCACCGCGTGGCCGCCGAACTCTTTCCGCAGGGCCGCCAGCACCTTCGCGCCGTACGACTCGGCCTGGCGGGACCGGAACCGCGCCTGGAGCGAGAGGGTGATGATCGGGGCGGGCACGTCCTCCTCGATGGAGGTGAGCACGGTCCACCGTCCCTCGCCGCTGTCCTCGACGTAATCCTGGATGCCGCTCAGGTTCTGGTCGTGCTCCATCGCGTCCTCGGCCAGCTCCAGCAGCCACGACCGGACGACGCTCCCCTGGTTCCAGAGCCGGGTGATGCCGTGCAGGTCGAAGTCGTAGTTGTAGGTCTTGTCGGCGGCGCGGAGGATCTCGAACCCTTCGGCGTACGCCTGCATGAGCCCGTATTCGATCCCGTTATGCACCATCTTCACGAAATGGCCCGCGCCCGACGGCCCGACGTGCTTGTACCCGCCTTCGGGATACCGCTCGCTGGGCTCCGGCGCGAGGTCTCGAATCAGCGGCTCGATGATCCTGAACCCCTCGTCCGGCCCCCCGACCATGAGGCAGTACCCGACCTTCAGGCCCCAGATCCCGCCGGAGGTCCCGGCATCCATGAAGTGGAGTCCCTGCCCGGAGTATTTATGGGAGCGACGCTGGGTATCCTTAAAATATGAATTCCCGCCGTCGATCAGCACATCGCCGGGGGACATGTGGGCGGCGGCGGCATCGAGCATGTCGTCGGTGGGCTGCCCGGCGGGAACCATCACCCAGACGACGCGCGGAGCCTGCATCGACTTCACCATGTCCTCAATGACGTAATCCCGGTCGGCGTCCTGGCCTTCGGGGATGACCATCCCCAGCTCCATCGCTTCATCCAATTTGGCGCGGGTGCGGTTCCAGGCCACGATCCGGTGCCCCCGCTGCGACAGGCGGGTGCCCATGTTCATGCCCATGCGGCCCAACCCGATCAGTCCCATTTCCATGACGGCGGTATCCTCTCCTGAGTGTTGACGGAAAACTCTTCTCTTATCAGATTGACGAGGTCAGAGGGAAGAATCAAATCTTTCCCATGAAGCGGAGAGAAACCGCCGGCTGAACGGAAACCCTGTAATTTGCGGGTCGATTCGATCCGGGAGCAGAAGATGATCTACGCCATCGGCGACATCCACGGCTGCCACCGGCAATTGATACCAGCGCTGGACGAGATCGCTTCGCGGGACCTCCGCCCGGAGGAGACGGTGGTCTTCCTCGGCGACTACATCGACCGGGGCAACGACTCGCGCGCGGTCGTCGACAGCCTCATGCGCTGGAAGGAGAAGCATGGCAATACCGTATTCCTGCGCGGCAATCACGAGCAGATGCTCCTCGACGCGCGCGAGGACCTCCTGAGGCTCGGCGGGGAAGGGATGCTCTACTCGGATGCGCTGCCTCGCTGGTGGCAAAACGGCGGCAACGCCACGGCCCGTTCGTACCGGGCATCCATGAACACATGGCCGCGCGCCATTCCCCCCGATCACTGGCAATTCTTCCGGCAGACCGCGATGGAGTACGCCGAAGGGGGCTACCATTTCCTCCATGCGGGCCGGTTGCCGGAGGGCATGACGTGGGAGTACGCGGACCGAGCCGATATCGACCCCCGGCTCTGGATCCGGGGGCCGTTCCTCTCTTATGAAGGGGATTTTCAGGGAAAGGTCGTCGTCTTCGGGCACACGCCGCAGCTCGATGCGAAGCCGTTGATCCACCCCAACAAGATAGGCTTGGATACGGCGGCGGTCTTCGGCGGCAAGCTCTCCATGGCGGTCCTCGATCCGGATGCGGACGGGGAAGCGCGGCTGGAGTTCGAGCTGTTGCAGTGGGCATAACGCCGTCTTCACCTCCAGTGGGAGAGATTCCGGCATGATGCGCCCCCGGAAAGGGGAGGGCAGAGAAGGGGACCTTTCCTTACCCTCCCCGACGGAAGGGACAAGACCCCGTCCGGAAGGCGCGCATGAAGTTGATGCTCCCTCGCAGTTCTGGTAAACTAAGCAGGATACCCAAGGCGCTCCTCGTCTCTGAGGGGCGCTTTATGGTGTCTCCGGCTGCGTCCGACGATCCGGTTCGAGGATCGCTGGACGAGGGTGCGGCGCTGATATCCCTTCAGGCCGTTTCCCTCCCCGGAGGAATTCACTTCACCCCTCGCGCTCTCAGTTTCAAGTCCAAAGACCAAAGTCCACGTCCAAAGTCGAGACTACGGGCCTGACCCCCTGGACCCTGGACGTTGGACCCTGGACTGAGTTCATGCGCGAGGCCAGGATCAAACTGAGGAGTACCCTTTTGGCATCCGTCACCATGAAAGAACTGCTGGAGGCCGGCGTCCATTTCGGCCATCAGACCCGCCGCTGGAACCCCAAGATGAAGCGCTACATCTTCGGGGGGCGCAACGGCATCTACATCATCGACCTTCACCAGACCCTCAAACTGTTCGACGAGGCGCAGAAGTTCATCCAGGACGTCGCCCGGTCCGGCAAGCCGATCCTGTTCGTCGGCACGAAGAAGCAGGCCCAGGAGGCCGTGCTCGATTCCGCGAACCGCTGCAAGCAGTACTACGTGAACCAGCGGTGGCTCGGCGGCATGCTCACCAACTACGACACGATCAAGAAGCGCATCCAGCACCTCCGCGAGCTGGAGCAGATGGCGGAAGACGGGACGTTCGAGCGCCTGCCGAAGAAGGAAACCCTCAAGCTGATGGAGGAGAAGGCCCGGCTGGAGCGGTTCTTCAACGGTATTAAAGACATGCCCGCCGTGCCCGGCGCCCTCTTCATCGTGGACCTCAAGAAGGAGCACATCGCCGTGGCGGAAGGCCGCCGGCTCGGGATCCCGATCGTCGCCCTCGTGGACACCAACTGCGACCCGGACGTGGTGGATTACGTGATCCCCGGCAACGACGACGCCATCCGCGCCATCAAGCTGATCTGCAACAAGATCGCGGATGCGGTGATCGAAGCCCGGCCCGAACTGCTGGAGACCTCCGAAGAGGCCGCCGTCTCCGACGAGCAGCTCTTCGAGGAAGCCGTGCGGTCCGGCGAGGATCTGAGCGCGGTCAAAGCCGCCGCCGACGCCGAAGACGCGACCACGGACGAAGAAGAGACCCCCGAGGCGACCCCGGAAGCCGGGTAAGGCCCTGCCACAGAGGGTAACATGAGCAACGGAGGCCGATACGAGTCTTACCTGTGATGACCTCGGCCTCCGCTTCCTCCCAGGGGGCAGCGCAAGAGGACCTCTCAGCGATCAGAAACCCTGTTTGCGCTCGTGACCGTTTTTCCATGCCGGTAGAATCGCAGAGGGATCATCACCGGTTGAATCATAGATTTATCATCATCAGAAGGAGCACAATCATGGCGATCACCGCCGAGATGGTCCGCAACCTGCGGGAGAAGACGGGCGCGGGCATGATGGAGTGTAAGAAGGCCCTCAACGAATCCGAGGGCGACATGGAGAAAGCCACGCAGCTCCTCCGCGAGCGGGGCCAGGCGGTCGCCGCCAAGCGAGAGAGCAAGCAGGCTTCCGAAGGAATCGTCTATTCCCATATCCGCCAGGACGGGCAGGTGGGCGTGCTCGTCGAGCTGAACTGCGAGACCGACTTCGTGGCCCGCACCGACGACTTCCAGAACCTCGCGTACCAGATCGCCGAGTACGCCGAGGAGCACCCGAACGCTTCCCTCGAGGAGATCACCTCCGACTCCAGGATCCAGAACGAGATCAACGAGAAGGTGGGCAAGCTCGGGGAGCGGATCGTCGTGAAGCGCGTCGAGGTGTTCGAGGGCGGCCCCAACAGCGCCATCGCCTCCTACATCC
>JAHWJO010000510.1 GCA_019348365.1 Armatimonadota bacterium
CCAAATCAGTATCCCTCCTTCACTTCTGTGAAAGAAAGACACTGATCAGGTTCCGGTTTGTCGGATACGCTCTAGTATTTCCCAACTCCCTGACTCCCCAACTCCCCAAATCAGAGGCGGTGGCGTTGCCAGCCCCGCTCGTAGATGCTGACGTCGGCGTTCTTCGCCAGGTCGTCAATGTCGAGGCGGTCCAGATTCCCGAATACCTTGCGGACCCCTTCGACGATCATGCGCGCGACCTCCTCCCCGTTCGGGAGGCGCAGGTCGCTGATGATGAAGTACGACGCGGAGTGATACAGCGCGTGGGGGAACTGCGCGGGGTCGTACTCCACCGTCGAGGCGTGCTCGCGCCAGGGGGAGCCGTTCCCGTAGGCGTCCTTCGCGGCGACGGCGGCCATCTCGGGGAGGATCCGCCGCTGCCAGACCATCACCGGCACGCCCTCGGCCCGGAGCGCCGTCACGACCGCTTCCCGGAGGAAGTTGACCGGCCCCGCGTATCTTGCCGCTTCGGGGTCCACATGGCAAACGAAGTTGTAAGCGTTCTCGGTTGTCCCCTCCGGCTCGCGGGGGAGGACGAGGCCGGGGATGCCCTCCAGCCCCTCCCGCAGGATCGCGAAGAGGCGGCGCGCATGCGCGATGGAGTCCTCCAGGCGGGTGAGCTGCGCCCGCGCGTAGGCGGCGCACAGCTCGTTGTAGCGGTACATGTAGCCCAGGCCGTAGGCGGGATTCTCCGACTCCGGCAGGGGCGGGCGGAAGTCGCCGAACAGGACGAGGGAGCGCCCTCGCTCCAGCCGCTCCGCGTCGTCGGTGACGAAGAGGCCCCCTTCCCCGGCGGAGAGCATCTTGTTCTGGTTGAGGCTGAACGCGGCGGCGTCCCCGATGGTGCCGACTTTCTTCCCTTTATAGAGCGCGCCGTGGGCCTGGCAGGCATCTTCGATGACGGCGAGGCCGTGCTTTCGGGCGACCGCCAGGATCGGGTCCATGTCCGCCGGTACGCCGTGGAGGTGGACGGCGAGGATCGCGCGGGTGCGGGGGGTGATCGCCGCCTCGATCTTTGCGGGGTCGAGGTTGCTGTGGACGGGGTCCACGTCCACGAAGACGGGGATGGCATGGTGATGGAGGATGCAGGAGGCGGAGGAGGTCCAGGAGTAGGCGGGGGTGATGACCTCATCGCTGGCCTTCAGGCCGCACGCGACGAGGGCCATCTGGAGGGCGGCGGTCCCGCTGGTGAGGGCGAGGCAGTGGGCGTTGCCGTTCCAGTCGGCCCACTCGCGCTGGAGGGCCTCGCAGTTCTCGCCCCAGGCGTGGGAGCCGCTCCGGAGGGACCGGAGGACGTACGCTTCATCGAGGGCGGTGGTGGGCGGGCTGGGCCGGATCGCGCCATTCGGGACGGCGGGGGAGCCGCCGTGGAGGGCGAGGGGGGAGGTCGTGAGGGTCATCTAAAGCTCCTCAGATAGAAAATTCACCGTTTTCGGAAAATCTGTAGCCTCACCAGAGTATTTCCTTCGGATTCGATGACCGGAGTTCCTTGAGCATGTTGCAGAATAACGCGCCCTGTTCGATAGCATCCTCCAGCGCTACGTGGGAATGGGGCATCGGATCGAGCCAGTGATGGGGCATGTTGCGCTTGGTAGCGTTCCGATAGTCCGTCCTGAGCAATGCCATCGCCAGGGTTTTGATATCGAGGGCGGAATGGGAGAACGGACTCTCACCCGTGAACCGAATAAGATACCAGTGTACGAACATAAAGTCGAAGGCGGCCGGGTAAGCCACAAACACGGGACGGGCAGGCAACGCCTTCAGCCATGAAAGGTAATTCTTCATGGCGATTTCAGGCGGCTGGACATTCATACGACAGGCTTTCCACGCTTCCGGTTGTGTGGACCACCACTCCATCGTCTTCGGGTCAGCGGCAGCTCCGGGCAAGCATTCCAGATTGGCTGTGAAGGTGTCCAGGAGGGTTTTATCGGCCCGATAAGCGGCGGAGCCAAAACTGAGCATGGAATAAGGGCTGGGAATGGGGCCATCTGTCTCGACATCTGTGCTCACGTAAATCTCTCTCATACCCGTCCTTTTATCTCCGGCCTCACTTCTGCCAGCAGTCGGGTGGAAAGGACCCTCAGACAAGCTGCTCCATCAACCTCTGGATGCGCTGCAATCTTTCCGCCGGAAAATCCCAGTCCCACTCGTTTCTGAAGTTCTCGTTATCGGCGAGGCGCTGGAGCGTTCCGACGAACGGAGACAACAGCCCGGTAATTGAGCCGGTGACATCTCCGATAGCGTCCCCGGCGTTCATCGTTCTTCTCTCGTCGGGGAACTCAACAACCGTCAAATGCACGTTCTCCACATCCCGATGGAAGCGGAACTCGTGTTCAATAGGTTCCGAGTTCCACAGCACCACTGCCGGACCCTGGTAGGTGAGGAGGGACAGAATTGCATCGGTCAACTGTATGATCGAATCGTACGGCACATCTGATGCCGGAAATTCCAAGTTGAACGATGGAGCTGTCAGGGTGGTCCAAAGCCAACCGTGGCCCTCATAACGGATGTCGAACTCCAGCATTTCTCCATCCCTCACCGATCTCTCTCCTACCCTTCCTCAACAGCATAAAAAGTCGGCGGATCTCGACCGCGCCGAAATGGCCTCACCGGTGCTGCGTCCCTCCGTCTTCGGAAAACGGCACGCCGGCGCTCCATCGATTCCGTGCCCCACCCGCTTCCTCTGCGCGCCGAAGCCTATCCCGCATGCGCCCGCCTGAGTTCTTCGATGTCGATCTTCTTCATGGAGAGCATGGCCTGGAAGACTCTCTGCGCTTTTTCAGGATCGGAGTCCTGGATCCACTCCAGCAACACGCGGGGGACGATCTGCCATGAAACGCCAAACTTGTCCTTGAGCCAGCCGCACTGCTGTGCCCTCTCGTCTCCACCTTCCGAGAGCCTCTCCCAAAAATAATCCACTTCTTCCTGGGTGTCGCAATGGACCTGAAAGGAGATCGCCTCGTTGAACCGGAACGCGGGTCCGCCGTTGAGCGCGACGAACGCCTGCCCCTCCAGCTCGAATTCCACCGTCAGGACCGATCCCGCCGGTTTTCCGTGGATCTCCTGCCCGGCCTCCCCGTATCGAGAGCGGTTCCCGATCTTCGAATGGTTGAAGATCGTCGTATAGAACCTGGTGGCCTCTTCGGCCTGATCGTCGAACCAGAGGCAGGGGGTGATCTTTTGAAGGGTCGGCATTGGGTTTCTCCGGCGCAGGCTCTCTCACGGGGGGAGACCGCCGCATCCACGGGCTGGCCTCCCGGAGAGATTCGAGAGGGAAAAGGTCGGGCGGACCCGGACGCGTTCTCCCGATGGGAAGCGATCCCGGCCCGCCGGGTTTCATCGGCTTCATGATAGAGTCCGCCCGATTCCGGAGTCAAACCGTTGTCGGCCCGCTCCCCGGCAGCAACAGAAGAGGTTTTGTTTTCACCCCCGTGCGAAAGATCGCCCGCTCGCTGTCCGTCTGGCGCGACTTGGTGTATCATAGAATAGATTTTGCGTGGCGGGGAACCCGCGTTCCCCGCTGGGGAGTCTTTCTCAGGGCCGTACATGTCGGGTCCTGGCGCGTCGCGGA
>JAHWJO010000511.1 GCA_019348365.1 Armatimonadota bacterium
CGGCCCCGTGACCGCCCATGTAAGGATCACGATGACCGCTATAATAAACGACCAGGCATTCCCCATCACGTCGGATGCCCAGCTCGCGAATTTCATGAACCATGTTCCCATAAACGCACACTCCTGAAATTACGAATTACGGTATTCTGTGACTGTGGCTCTGCTTCATTTACAAAGGGTTGATCAGTATACCCGGCTGTTTTTCCCCCTAAACGTACGGGATGACTCCCTTTGAATCGCGCATTGTTCAGCCAAGCCACCCAATTGCATGGCTCTATCGAAACGATGTCCCCTGAGCACAGTAAAAATTAAAAGGCGGCAGGAGTCCCTGTATGAAAAGGGCTCCTGCCGCCGTTGAAGGGGATGGGGTTCGGGTGAATCTCGCAGCTTACACGCCCGCCGTTTGCCGTTCCAGGCTCTCCACGATCCGCACGTTCTCGTCCACCTGCTCCCGGCTGATCATCCCCAGGATCAGGGCATCCACGCAGTCGAGGTCCATCACGTAGCGGATCGACTTCTGCGGATCCTCGGTGAGGGAGCCCGCCCCCACCACTTTCATCCCGTAGATCCCCTTGCCGGAGTCGTGCATCTGCCGCATCACCCGGATGACCTCCTCCGGGGTCGCGTCCATGTGCTTCTGAGCGTAGTTGATCCGCGCGAGCACCACGTCCACCCAATCCGAAGCGGCGGCGGTCTGGAACGCGCCGAAATCGTGGCAGGAGACGCCGTGCGCCTTCAGGATTCCCTTCTCCTTCGCCTCGTCGAGCACGTCCATCGCGCCCTGATGCCGCTCCGGCCAGTCGGCCTGGGTCATGCAGTGGAGCAGGACGATGTCCAGGTGATCGGTGTTCAGCTCCCGGCGGAACCGGTCGAGGTCGGCGCGCATGCCCTCCGCCGTCACGGCGTTCGATTTCGTGGAGATCACCACCGTCGAGCGGTCCACGCTCTTGAACGCTTCCCCTAAATACTCGTGGCTGCCGTACTGGTCGGCGGTGTCCCAGAACGTGATTCCCCGGTCGTAAGCGTACCGCAGGAGATCCACGCAGGTTTCAAATCCCAGTCGGGTTTGATCGGACTCGTGGTTCCAGCCGTTCGTCCCCGTCCCGATGCCCAGCCGGGACACCTTCAAGCCCGAGTTCCCCAGTGTTATCGTATCCATATCGTGACTCCATTCGTCCGGATGAGAGGTCGTGATGTCATGCCCTGATTCACTCTATTCTATTCCCCTCCCTCGATGCAATTCCACCTGTCGCCCCAGACGATGCTCTCTTTTCGGGTTTATTCCTATCGCTTTGCCTACTCGAACAGGGGAGGGTTTAGGTATCATCCCATCGGAGAACACCACGATCACCCCGGCGGCATGATCCCGCCCTCTCCCCCTCGCTACGGAAAGAATTCCCTTCATGGCTGAACAACTCAATTGGGGCATCCTCGGGACGGGAGGCATCGCCCGAACTTATGCGAAAGGACTCGCCGATTCCCGTACAGGACGGCTGGTGGCGGTCGGAAGCCGTTCCCAGGAGTCCGCCGACCGGTTTGACGCTCCGCAGGAGAACCTGAAGCGCCACGGGTCGTACGAAGCGCTGCTGGCCGACCCGGAGGTGCAGGCCGTCTACATCGCCACGCCGCACCCCATGCACGCGGAATGGGCCATCCGGGCCGCCGAAGCGGGCAAGCATCTCCTGTGCGAAAAGCCCCTGACCCTCCACTACTCGGATGCCATGGCGGTGGTGGAAGCGGCGCGGCGGAACAATGTCTTCCTGATGGAAGCGTTCATGTACCGCTGCCACCCGCTCACCGCGAGGCTGGTAGAGCTGATCCGCGAGAAGACCATCGGCGAGGTGCGGCTGATCTCCGCCACCTTCAGCTTTCAGGCCGGGTTCAATCCCGAAAGCCGCCTGTTCAACCCGGCGCTCGGGGGCGGGGGCATCCTCGATGTGGGATGCTACACCGCTTCGATGGCGCGCCTCCTCGCCGGGGCCGCTACGGGCCAGCCGTTCGCGGAGCCGGCCCAGGTGAGCGGGGCGGGGCACCTCGGCGAGAGCGGCGTGGACGAGTACGCCGTGGCGACCCTGAAGTTCCCCGGCGAGATCGTCGCGCAGCTTTCCACCGGCGTCCGGCTCAACCAGGAGAACGTCGTGCGGGTCTACGGGACCGAAGGGCGGATCACCGTCCCGTCGCCCTGGTTCTGCGCCCCCACCGACGGCGCGGTGAAGCTCCTCCTCCAGCGCAACGGCGAGGAGACGCAGGAGATCCGCATCGAGACCGACCGGAGCCTCTACGCCTACGAAGCCGACGCGTTCGCGGAAGGGGTGCGGACCGGCCAGGCTCCCCACCCGGCCATGAGCCCGGAAGATTCGCTGGGGAACATGCTCACGCTGGACCGCTGGCGCGGCGCCATCGGATTGACGTACCCCGCCGATACGCTGGAGGGACAGGCGCAGCCCGCCCACGGCGGCGCGCTGACCGTCCGGCCCAACAAGATGATCTACGGCGAGGTGAAGGGCGTGGAGAAGCCCGTCTCCCGGATCGTGATGGGGACCATGCTCGAAGGGGCGGCGAATCCGATCACGGCGGCCAGCGTCCTCTTCGACGAGTTCTTCGAGCGGGGGGGCACCTGCTTCGACACGGCCTATATCTACGGGGGCGGCAAATCGGAAGTCATCCTCGGCAACTGGGTGGAGAAGCGCGGCGTACGGGAGCGGGTCGTCGTCCTCGCCAAGGGGGCGCACACGCCCTACTGCACCCCCGAGTGGCTGACCACGCAGCTCCATGAATCGCTGGACCGCCTCCGGATGGATTACGTGGACATCTATATGATGCACCGCGACAATCCGGAGATCCCCGTCAGCGCGTTCGTGGATGTGTTGAACGAGCACCTCCGGGCGGGCCGGATCAAGTCGTACGGCGGCTCGAACTGGTGCATCGAGCGGGTGGAGGAGGCGAACGCCTACGCCGAGAGCAGAGGGCTCGTGGGCTTCACCTCGCTCAGCAATAACTTCAGCCTCGCGCGGATGGTCGAGCCGATCTGGGGCGGGTGCATCGCCGCGTCGGACCCCGAATCCCGGCGGTGGCTCACGAAGACGCAGATGCCGCTCTTCTCATGGTCGAGCCAGGCACGGGGCTTCTTCATTCGCGGGAACCCGGAATACCTGAGCGATTCCGACATGGTACGGGCCTGGTACAGCGAGGATAATTTCGAGCGCAAGCGACGGGCGGAGGAGCTGGCGCAGAAAAAACGGACCGAGCCGATCACCATCGCCGCCGCGTACGTGCTCCGGCAGCCGTTCCCCGTCTACGCGCTCGTCGGCCCGCGCACCCTCACCGAGATGCGGACCACCTTCGAGGCGCTGGAGGTGGAACTGACTCCGGAAGAGATCCGGTGGCTGAACCTGGAAGAGTAGCAGGAACTCTGAAGCGTCGACCGCCTGGCATGGAAACACCGGTTCAGTGAGAATTCCCGCCACCGCCCGGCGTTGAAACACCGGGCTATTGAGACGAAGCCCGGCTGAGCAATTCAGGACTCCTCTCTCCGAAGAGAGCACTCCGGTGGAGAGGAGTCCCGCTTGAGCGGGACTTCGTACGCAATAGCCCGGTGT
>JAHWJO010000085.1 GCA_019348365.1 Armatimonadota bacterium
GCTCGTCCGATCTCCGCGATAACCGCCACTCCCCCACCCATGATCAGCCGACGGTTTCTGTTCGTCATCTTCACACCTCATTGTCATTGCCTGCTTTTCCATCCGATGCAGTCGTTTCACTTTCAATGAAGTGAGATACCTCTGGATCGAGACCCCTTCATTCTGCCTGAGGGTATTCCGGGTCAACCGCATCTCCCCTGAAGGGTACCCCGATCCGTCCCAGCGGTTATCGGGAGGAGACAACCCGCCGGAGCCGCAAGAGTCAGACACATCACCGGTAAAGCAGCAGACGGTCGGGCTTATGTCTTCCCGCTGAGAAAATTGCGCCGACGCTGGAACAAGAAGGCTGCCGGTCCCGTCGAATATGTGGAGCGTGGGTCTCTTTTCCTGAATTTTGACCTTCGCTTGTTAGGTTACATCCCTTTTCTTCGTATTGAGAAGTATCACCCCACTCCAACTTCCCGGCGGATCCGACCTCTCCGTCGGATCCAACCTCCCCGGCGGAGTCGGAGCACGATCAGGTTCTTTTTGCCCGTCTTCCTTTTTACGGAGGCCATGTCGTATGAAGACCTGCAACGCATTCCTACGGTTTCTCTCTCTCATCATCGCTCTCGCAGCCGGCCTGTGTACGCCGAAAGCCTGGGCGCTGGATCCCATTCCCACCCCCGGTACCGGTGACGGCCTCACCGGAGCCTACTTCTCCAACATCCATCTGAACGGGGAGCCTGCCCTCCGGAGGATCGATCCCGTACTGCATTTCGACTGGTTCTCGGGCCCGCCGGCGCCCGAACTCCCGGCGGACGGGTTCAGCGTTCGGTGGACCGGGCAGATCCAGCCGCAGCACTCCGAGACCTACACGTTCACCACTTACACCGACGACGGCGTGAGGCTCTGGGTGAACGGGCAGCTCCTCATCGATGACTGGACCGACCACCCGCCCAAGGAGAACAGCGGCGCCATCGCTCTGGAAGCCGGCAAGAAGTACGACATCAAGATCGAGTACTTCGAGCTTCACATGGTCGCGGTCGCGCAGCTGATCTGGAGCAGTCCCTCGACTCCCCGGCAGATCGTTCCCAGGAACCGGCTCTATTCGCCATCCGGGAATCGTGCCCCGGTGGCACAATCTCAGACCTACAGCGTCACCCGGAACAAGCCTTTCAGCTTCTCCCTGTCGGCCCGGGATTCGGACGGCGACCCCCTGAGTTACGTGATCGTCGGCAATCCGGCTCACGGAAAGATACAGGGAACCCTCCCCCACCTGACCTACACGCCGAATACCGGATTCGTCGGGACGGACACCTTCACGTACAAGGTGAACGACGGCAAGAGGGACAGCAACACCGCGACCATCACCCTGCTCGTCACCGAAGAGGGCGTCGTCCACGGCTTGACGGGCTCGTATTACCCCAATAGGGAACTGGACGGCACCCCGCTGCGCCGAATCGACCCGACCGTGAATTTCGACTGGGGGGCCGGATCGCCTCACCCCGAGATCTCTCCCGATAACTTCAGCGTCCGGTGGAAAGGCCAGGTGCAGCCGCCGGCCAGCGCCGTATACACGTTCATCACGACCACGGACGACGGTGTCCGGCTCTGGGTCAACGGAGAGTTGATCATCGACCAGTGGATCGACCAGCCTCCGAGGGAGCACAGCGGTTCCATTGCCCTCTATGGTGGCGTCAAGTACGACATCCGGATGGAGTACTACGAGCGTATGGGCGGAGCGCTTGCAAGGCTCGAATGGAGCAGCGATGGCCTTCCCCGGCAGGTGATTCCACAGAACCGGCTGTTCACCAGGACATCGGATGAAGTCGACGACGAGGGTCCTGACATCTCCGAGGAGGAAGTGACTCCTGCGCTGCTGCCTTATACCGGCGGGAGCGTGACCCTTCGCGCCCGCGTGACGGATGAGAGCGGTGTACGGAACGTGGGAGCGAAGATCACCGCCCCGAACGGCAGCACCTTCACAATCCCCATGACCCGGCGCGAAGGCAGCGTCTATACCGGCACTCTGCACGTTCCGGGCAACTTCACCGGCGTTCCCCAGGTTTACAAGGTGGAATTCGTGGCGGCGGACCTCAAGGGCAACGTGACGAGCGACTCGGAAATCTTCTTCGTCCGGGTTCCCCCTCGCTCCGAGATTCCGTTTACCGTCACGCCCTCGGAAGTGACCCTGAGATCGGGAGAAAGCCGGAAATTCTCTGCATCCGTCGCTCCGGTGACATGGAGCGTGGAGGGCGGCATCCATAACGGAACCATCACGTCGGAGGGCGTTTACAAAGCGCCCCCGAGCTCGAGCATCACCGCCCCCCGAAATGTGAGAGTCGTAGCGACCGACCGAAGCGGCCGCAAAGCCTATGCCGTTGTGCATCTCGTCGTCACCAGTCTGTTCCAGCCGACGCTGACGGTGAAGCCCGTCACGGCGAAGTCGGGGGGGACGGCGGACGTGGAGATCTTCATCTCTGAATCCCTCTCCTTCAACGGGTTTGCGGGGATCCAGTTCAGCCTGGAGTACCCGACGACCGTGACAACCCTGGGCGTGGCGGACCTTTCGCATCCGGTGGAGATCACCTTCCCCGATCCGATCCTCATGAACGCGACGATTTCCGTGAACGTCACTTCGCCGGGGGTGGTGAGGGTAGCCGCCGCGAGCACACGCAACTCCACGCGGGGCGGAAGGTTCGTCCGGATCCCCCTGAAGGTGAAAGCGGACGCCGCGCCGGGGGTCTACCCGCTCCACCTTGTCAACGCCCGCATGTTCGACGAGCAGAACCGGGAGATTCCGGTCCGAATCCGCCAGGGGACGCTCACCGTCATCATTGCGGCGTGCGGGGATACGGACCTGAACGGTGAAACAAACGTGACGGACGCCCTGATGGCGCTTCAATCGGTGGTGGGTCTGGTGACTCTGAACGCCGACCAGAAGCGGGCCGCTGATACGGACAGCAACGGCGAAGTGACGGCGGGCGACGTGGTGAAGATCCTCCGTCTCGCCATCAAGCTCGACGAATCGTGCTCCGGCCCGATCTACCTGCCCATCCCGGCACGTTGAGGCTCTTCTGCCGTTGCTCTCTTCTTCAATGGAGAAGGGAGTATAGGGAGAAAGGCCGAAGGTGAGGGCCGTAACTTCCTCCACTGAATGACGAATAGGAAAGGCCCAGGACCGATGTGAGGACCTGGGCCTTTCTCATTATCCGTACAGCGGATCACTCACGTCACAACCAGCGGTCCACCCATTCGTAAGCTTTGGCGCCGTTCCACCTGTGGCCGCCCTCAAAGAGGTCGAGGTCCACTTTCTCCGGTGCGCCGAGCCGCTCGTAGAGGCGCTTCACCCGCGCGAACTGGGCTTTCACCACCTCCAGCGTGTAGAGGGGGTCGTCGGTCCCGTTCTGGATGAGGAGGGGGCGCGGGGCCGCCAGCGCGATCAGCTCCGGCAGGTCCGCCAGTTTCAGGATGCCGGGGATGTACTGGCACGCGCAGGAATTCTTGTCGATCAGCACGTCCTTGAAGGTGCTGAAGTAGCCGCTCACCACGGCGACCTTCACCCGCCGGTCAAGCGCGGCGGTGTAGAGGGTGTGCGTGCCGCCCCAGGAGAGGCCGACGCACGCGATTCGGTTCGGGTCGACTTCGGGGAGGCTCTGGAGGAGGTCGAGGGCGCGGAAGGCGTCCCACACCCGCCATCCGACGAGGGTCTGCCCCATCAGCAGCGCCGCCTTAAACGCCCAGCCGCAGTCCATGCCGTCTCGCCCGCGTTCCCCGAAGCACCGCGCATCCGGCGCGAGGACGACGTATCCCCGCTCGGCGAACCGGCGGGCATAATCGTACTGGTGCTCGGCGACGTTCGGCCAGCTGGGTTCATTTTCGGAGACTCCCGCCACGTCGTCCTTGCCGCGCCCGTGCCCGTGCAGCGCGAGGACGGCCCGGTGCATCCCCGGCGCGTCGGGGAGATAGAGGTAGGCGGGGACCGACACCCCCGGCTCGCTATCAAAGACGACGTAGCGGCGGGTGTAGCCGTCGAACCGCTCCGGCTCCTCCATCCGGAGGTTCAGGAGGCCGCGCCGTGCCGGAAATCCGCCGAGGAGCTTCGTCAGCTCCACCCGCAGCCGCGCGGCGTGACTCCGCCAGTCCTCGATGCCATCGGGAAATCGCTCCAGGTGCGGGGCCAGCTCTGCGTAGCGGTGGTTCACGTACTCGCGGGTCGAAAAACACGTTGGGTCAATGTTCAATGTATCGGTTCTCTGCATATGCCCTTGCTTCTTCGAGTAGAAATGGAAGCTGAGAAATCAACTCTCTCTCAGACTGACTATCCTAACGCTTACAGCCAAACAATCCATTTTTATCGGAGCAAAACATGTGCAGATCGTAAGACTCGCCGTTCGTTGACAGGATCAGATAACATCCATCGTCTCTGGAAGTCTTCCATAGAATCTGGCAGTGAGGACCTGTCCAGGGATCGGTATCCCCTTCGATCAAGACCAGTGTCATCTGATGAGCATTGACAGTATCTTTTAATTCTGGCAATAACGGTTCGTAAATTTCAGCAGCACTGTCATTCATTTGTGGTTCCATTCATGAAAAAGGCCCAACCCACAGGCATGAGTTGGACCTTCATTCACCTTAACCTTTAGCCATCCCTGCTCAGGCGTGGAGGGCTTCCTCGCTCTTGTGCTCCCGCCCGACGTGCAGCAGGCCCGCCAGCACCTCATCTTCCTCACGGTTGAGGTACTGCTTCAGGCTCTCGCCGTTCTGGCGGTTCGCCTCGTAGCCGTTCAGCAGCCGCTCCAACGCGTCCGGTAGCTGCTGGGCCGGGACCGCCAGCCCCACGCGCCGCGCCAGGGTCGGGTTCTCGCCGGTGCCGCCGCCGAGGAACAGGTCGTAAGCGTCCACCTGCTTCCCGTCCACCTTCGCCTTACGGCCCTGCAAGCCGATGTCGGCGATCCAGTGCTGGCCGCAGGAGTTCGGGCAGCCGTTGACGTTGATCCGCAGCTTGGTGGAGAAGTCCGGCATCCGCTTCTCCATCTCGTCCACGAGCCACGCGCCGTACCCCTTGGTCTCGGTCAGGGAGAGTTTGCAGAACTCCATCCCGGTGCAGGCCACGGTCCCGCGCCAGAAGGACGAAGCCTTCGTCTTCAGGTCGGCGGCTTCCAGCTTCTGCACCACCGCCTCGACGTTCTCATCCGGGATGTCCGTCAGCACGAGGTTCTGGCCCACGGTGAGGCGGATCTGCCGCCGCCCGTACTCTTCCGAGAGATCCGCCACGAGCTTCATCTGGTCCGCTGTGATCCGGCCCCGGAGCACCGACGCGCCGACGTAGTTCAATCCTTCCTGCTTCTGCCTGTGGATCCCCACATGGTCGCGCCAGGTGTCGGTAGGGACCGTCTCCGGCACGGCGGGCTCCAGCTCGAAACCGATCCGCCGATGAAGCTCTTCAAGGAAGGTATCGGGCGTCCACCCGAACTTCAGGAAGAGGAACTTCAGCCGGGCGGCGCTGCGGCTCTCTCGCAATATGTCGCTGTCGCGGAAGATCTCCGAGACGCCATGGACGACGGGGATCACCTGGTCCCACTTCACGAAGGCGTTGAGGTGGACCGCGTAGTGGGGGTTGACGGAGAGGCCGCCGCCCACGCGGATCGAGAAGCCGATCTCGTCTCGCTGGGGGTGGGGTACGGCGTTCAGGGCGAGGTCGTTGATCTCGGGCAGGTTGCACCAGTCGCGACAGCCGGAGATGCTGATCTTATACTTGCGGGGCAGGTTGTAAAAATCGTTGTTCCCGACGAGCATCCGGGTCGCCTCGTGGGTGAGCGGAGAGGCGTCGACGATCTCATTATGGTCCACCCCGGCGAGAGGGCAGCCCGTGATGTTCCGGGTCACGTCGCCGCACGCGCCGGTGGTCATGAGGCTCTGCTTCCAGAGGTTTCTCCAGATCTCCGGAATCTCTTCAATGCTGACCCAGTGGAGCTGGATGTTCTCGCGGACGGTGATGTCCCCGAAGCCGTGCGCGTGCTTCTCCGCGATCTCGGAGATGAGGCGGAGCTGATGGCTGAAGAGCTGCCCGTTCGCGATACGGATCCGCATCATGAAGTGGGGCACCGCGCCGCCCATCACGCCCTTGCCGTCGCCCTGGGTGTAGAGGCCCCACCAGCGGAAGCGCGCGTTCAGGTCGTCAGGATCAATGGAATCGAACCCGTTGCGGGCGTACTCCTCGATGGCGGGGAGGAGATCCCACGGGTTTTTCTCCCGCTTGAGGCGCTCGGCTTTCTCGGCTTTGGATTCTTTCTTCGCACGGGGTACGTTGATCATTTCGTCGGACATAAAGACCTCATTATAGGGAGCAGTGAAACTGAAGGAAATTTATGGGAGTGAATGAAACGGGGCTCTCCCCTGTCATGGGTGCGCCCTTTCAAGGAATGATGGATGAACGGTAGCGGAATGGCGATGCAACGTGCCCTCCGCGCCTTATTATAGAGCAAATGAGAAGATCGGTCACCTTACCCCATAATACCCAAAACCCGGTAGATTTACAAGGGTTTACGTTGCTGAGGAGTGGGTGACGCGGGATCAACCGCACAGGCACCAGGGGTTTAAGTTTCCGAGATCAGCGTCATAATTCAATCGCGCCGGAGAGGAACAGCAGAATCCCTTTTCACAAGATTTCTCTCCTTTCACACGCCGATACGATTAGTTTCAATGCAGTAAGACTTACGCAGGAACTATGATCGGAACGGAGGGATTCCTTCCATGCCTTCCGACTCCCGACCATGTCCTTCCGACTCCCGACCATGTCATTCCGAGCGTAGCGAGGAATCTGACCACGAGGACGAAAGACTCTCTCCCGTACGGTCGGATCCCACGCGTTCGCTCGGGATGACAAGAAGATACGACTCGGGATGACAGCAGGCAATAGATGTTGCTTAAGCCTATTCAGGAAAGACTCAGTTATGGACTCGACTATGGTCTCGACCCTCCTGACCGTTGAATTGCTGAAGAACTGGCCGCTGCCTCAGCCCGATGAGGAAGGCGATAAGGAGGATCGGGGGCGGGTGTTGATCGTCGGGGGATCTCATCAGGTTCCGGGGGGAGTCATCCTCGCTGCGACTGCGGCGCTTCGGGCCGGGGCCGGGAAAGTCCAGATCGCTACGGGAAAGAGCATCGCCCCGCTCATCGCCGGCACGATTCCGGAGGCGCGGGTATTCGCCCTGCCGGAAACGGAGGACGGCACCCCGGCCCCCGAAGGCCTGCCCAAGATCGAAGGGTTCATCCGCCAGACGCGGGCGGTCCTCGTCGGGCCGGGACTGGTGGATGAAGATGCCGTGGCAATGCTGACGGAAGCGCTGCTTCCGAAGATCGAAACAGCAATGGTGATCCTGGATGCTGCGCCGCTCTCTTACCTCGCTCATCATCGGGAGTGCTGCCACCGCTTCAACGGCAACACGATCCTGACCCCTCATGCCGGGGAGATGGCCGGATTGCTGGGCATCGACAAGGCGGAAGTGCGGCGGGACCGGCAGAAGATCGTCCGGCGCGCGGCGGCGGAGCTGCAAGCGGTCGTCGCGCTCAAAGGTGCGGAAACCCTGATCGCCTCGCCGGAAGGGGAGATGTACCGGAACCGCACCGGGAATGTAGGTCTCGCCACCTCGGGGTCCGGGGACACGCTGGCGGGGATCGTCGCGGGGCTGGCCGCGCGGGGAGCGAGCCCGCTACAGGCCGCCGCCTGGGGCGTCTACCTGCATGGAAGCGCGGGAGACCGGTTGAAGGAGAAGATCGGGCCGCTGGGCTTCCTCGCCCGCGAGCTTCTGGCCGAGATCCCCCCCCTGATGGCCGAGCTCTCCTCACCCGATGAATAAACGCTCGTTATCGGCGCATTATGTTGACCCGGCATGAATCGCCCCGCTATAATGGGAGCAACCGCTTCGGCAGCGAGCGGGCCACACTTTTGCAGGACGACGGTTCGGCAGCCTTAACGGCAGATGAAATGCCGCAGGAGTATGAAAGCATCATGCGGGCCGATCTTTTTATCCATCACAAAATGGAGTGTGCAGACCCCTTCTATCAGCGAGAGAAAGCCGCATGTGCGTCGCCGTTAGGCTTCGCCTCTAAAGTTATCGCGTCAACGCCCCGAACAATATAATTCGGGGTGTTTCTGTTTTTTACGTTCTTGCCCGTCGGCAGGATCGTCGCCCACCGTTGTGGGCATGTTCGTGCAATTCTTGGGAGGGATCAGATGATTCGCATACCGGCGCGTCCGCGCGCAAAGAGACAGATGGAGTTTCCGATGTCCGTACTGGTGATGGGGGAGAGGGCCGGGTCGAAGGAAGCCCATATGTGCCCGTATCTCGGCTGCGCCCGTCGGCTGCGAAGAGCCCCTGTCGGGGGAGAGGAACAGGGTCTCGTTTGCAGCCAGCACGGCATCATCTGGCGGTCCAGAGCCGAACGATAGCGCCGCTACGTATACTATAGCCCTTCCATTTTCTTCCACGATGAGAAGTAAAACGCTCTGTTTTCTTCCTCCCAGCCCATTTACGAAGGACTGAACCCCTTCGCTGTGGACTTTCGGCCTTTGCGCCCGCCTTCGCGGGCGCTCTCCTTCAAAAGGATGGTCGTTCAAGAGCCGGGCTCTTTGCCATCCCGTAGGCACTCATCCCCGCTCATGAGGTATCATTCCAGCCCAAGGCTCATCTGTCCCGCCGTTTGAGACTCCTGTTCCCGTCGGATGCGATTAGCGGCTTCGTGGGCCTGGCGCGTGGGCTCGGGGAGCCGGTAGCCGCGCGTGCAGTCCAGCACCAGGCGCACGGACGTTTCCGGGCTCACCCGGTGGCCCGGCGAGAGGATCATCGGCTTGGCGCGGGGCTTGGTGCGGACGGCGTACCCCAGCGTACGGATCTCGTCATCCCATTTCCCCCGCAGCGGCGAGCGGTCCCCGGCCTCCGGTCCCACCTCCCCGTGTTTGCCGTAGAGCACCGACTTGGCGCAGCCGATTCCGGGGAGGTCCTCCAACACGCACACCTGGCTGGCGATGCCGCACCCGCGCGGGTGAGCGATCCCCTGCCCGTCCACGAAGAGAAGGTCGGGGCGGCGGCTCAACTTATTCAGCGCCTCCCGCACGAACGGCGACTCCCGGAACGCCAGGAACCCGGAGATGTAAGGGAATTGCGCCTCTCCCTCGGTCCAGGCTTCCTCCAGCACCTGCATGGACGGATAATCGAGCAGGACGGCGATGGCGAACACGCGGGAGGAGAAGCGCGAGTGGGAGATGTCGAGTCCCGCCACGGCATGGAGGGTGTTAGGCAGGCGGTCCTCCAGCACGACTTGTTTTCGTAGATCCTTCTGGAGTCGGGCCGCCTCTTCGAGGGTCAACACGTCATCGGGCCATTCCATCCGGGCGCTCCTTCATGAGACGGATTGTAGAATCCGGTTGACGATGGGGCCTGTGTCACAAAATCTTGAGCAGTGGCGCTATTTACCCTCTCTATAATTGGGTTATGACTGCACCTGACCCATAGAAAAGGCGCTCCGGTTGCCCGGAGCGCCAAATAGATCGCCTTGGCCGTGGTGCCTCCGTACCACAGCGTTCGGCATAGAGTTTTTACCCCCGGCTCGTATTGATTAAACCTGATTCGACGGGGACGGCCCGGTGGGTCTGATCTCGGCGTGCTCCACCGTATCGAGCTCCTCATCCGCCCCGGTCGTGGTGGTCACTCCCGCCGCCGCCGTCGTGGTGAATCTGACTCGCACTCCAGCGCCAGAAGCGACGGTGAGCTGTTATGGCGGAGAAGAATCCTCGTCAGGCGCTGCTGGAGCGTAATGCTGGATGAGGGTCTCCACGAACGCGGAGAGGGTGCGGGATTCCGGCATGATGTGGACATCGAGGCCGTGTTCGCGGGCGGTTTCGGCGGTCTTCGGGCCGAAGCAGGCGACCGTGACTCCCTCCATCTTCACCTCGCGCACCGCCGCGAAGAAATTCCGGACCGTGGAGGAGCTGGTGAAGGTCACGGCATCGATCTCCCCCTCCTCGAAGGCGCGGCGAAGGTCGTCGGCATCCTCCCCGGCTTCGGCCACGGTGCGGTAGAGCGGCAGCACGTCCACCGCCGCGCCGCGCCCGCGCAGGCCGTCGGGCAGGACCTCCGGCGCTTCCTCCGCCCGTGCGAGGAAGATCCGGAGGCCGTTCGGGTCTACGGGGAACTCCCTCAGCATGTCCTCGGAAGTCTCGCGCTGCGGCTGGAACGCCACGCGCAGCCCCTTCTCCTCCAGCGCGGCGGTCGTGGTCGGCCCCACGCTGCCGATCTTTGCCATGCCGAGGGCGCGGATGTCCTGCCCCTCCGCCTGCAGCCGCTCGAAGAAGAGTCGCACGGTGTTCGGGCTGGTGAAGAGGAGCCAGTCGTTAGCAGGGAGCGCGTCCCAGGGGATCGGCGTATCCAGCGGCTCGATGCGGATCGCCGGGAATTCCCAGGCGTCGGCCCCGGCCTGGGTCAGCCGCTCCACCATTTCGCTCGCCTGTTCCCGCGCCCGCGTCACGACGACCGTCTTCCCGAAGAGGGGCCGGTTATCGAACCATCGCAGCTTCTCCCGCAGCCGCACGACCTCCCCGACGAGGATCATGGCGGGAGGCTGGAAGTTCGCTTCCCGCGCGCGGTCGGCGATGGTGGCGAGGGTGGCGGTCAGGACCTCCTGCTTCGTCCAGGTGCCCCACCGGATGAGCGCGACGGGCGTATCCGGATCTTTGCCGTGCGCGAGGAGCTGCCCCGTGACGGAAGCGAGTCGTTCCACCCCCATGTAGAAGGCGTAGGTGTCGAGCCCCTGCGCGAGGGCGTCCCACCGGAGGGCCGATTCGGGCTTCGTGGGGTCCTCGTGTCCGGTGATGATCCCGAACGCGGAGCAGAGTTTCCGGTGGGTGACGGGGATGCCGGCGTAGGCCGGGGCCGCGATGCCCGACGTGACCCCCGGCACGACGACGAACGGCACGCCCGCGTCTGCAAGGGCCTCGGCCTCCTCGCCGCCCCGCCCGAACACGAACGGGTCGCCCCCCTTGAGGCGGCAGACGACCTGCCCCGCCTGCCCCCGCTCGACGAGGAGGGCGTTGATCTCCTCCTGCTTCATGGTGTGGCGGGCGGCCTGCTTGCCCACGTAGATCCTCTCGGCATCCGGGCGGCAGTGGCGCAGGAGGCGCGGGTGCGCGAGTCGGTCGTACACCACCACGTCGCACGCAGCCAAGGCGTCTTTTCCGTTAAGAGTAATAAGGCCGGGATCGCCCGGTCCCGCCCCGACGAGGTAGACGAGGCCGGTTGTATTGGAAGGTTTATTGGATGCCATAGGGGGTGGCCCTCACCCCCGGCCCCTCTCCCAATGCTGGGAGAGGGGAGCCGCAGGCGAGATGTAAGGGAGAGGTCAGGGTTTCTGTTGATTTGCAGTCTGGAGGATTCGGGCTAAGGTGGGACGCAGGTCTTCGGAGAGGATTTCATCATTGCAGATGCGCAAGATGGTGTAGCCATGAGCTTCCAGGACTTCGGTTCGGGCTTGATCCCTCTCCTGTTGCTCCCTGTGAATTTCACCATCTACTTCAATGACGAGGCGGCGTTCGGGGCAGCAGAAATCGAGGACGAACGATCCTATGGGGTACTGTGAACGGAACTTCAACCCGCCTAACTGGCGATTGCGAAGCGCATTCCACAACTTCTGTTCGGCGGGAGTCCTCTCATGTCTCAGACGAGCCGCCGCCTCATCAATTCCTCTGGTCGTCCCCCTCACCCGAAGTTTGCGATTCCTATCCGACACAGACATAGCAAAATGACCCCTAACGTAACTCG
>JAHWJO010000086.1 GCA_019348365.1 Armatimonadota bacterium
AAGGCGGCATCAGGAGAGCGCGACCCGGAGCGTCTCCCCCTGCTCCAGAGTCAGCGGCTCCTCGAAGACCACCTCGACGCTGCCCTTCCGTCTCCGGAGCTTCGCCGGAACGGCTCGATCCGCCACGGAAACCCGGACGCGGCTCTTCCTGCCGGTCGGCTTCAACTGGAGGCGTGAGAGGGTCAGGCGGCCCTCCACCATGGCAATCTCGTTCTGCTGCGCGCCGCCCTTGCGAGTCTGCTTTAGACTGCCCCACCCTTCGGGTCCGGTGAAGAAGGCTTTGAAATTCTCCGGGGTCAGGCGCGGCGCGACCGCCATGCGTTTCTCGGGGCCGTCGTATTCGAAGCCGGAGAGGGCGAGGAGGAGCGCCCATGACGCCATCGCCCGGACGTAATGCCCCCCGCATTCGATCTCGTTCCAGGGATTGCGCGGGATCGGCGGGCGCGGGATGCCGTCGTACCGGTCCCGCGCGCCTTTCACAATCGCGAACGCCTCCTCGATCATCCCCTCGTAGATCATGTGCCCCGCGACCTGGTACTCCACCCCCGTCCAGACCTCGTCCACGTAAGGGATGGTCAGAGCAGGGCGGCCCCCTTTCGGCCAGGTGCAGTTGAGGAGTCCCCGGTCATTCCCTCCCGCGAACTTGCGCCAGTTGTGCTCGAAGCCGGTGAAATCCGCGAGCCAGTTGTACCGGTAGATCGAGGCGAGGGCCTTTCGAGTCTGCTCCCCTGGCAGGATCTCGCCCAGTCCGAGCTGGTGCGCCCACCACTGGCCGATGAGCTGGTCGCTCAGACAACCCGGACCGTACTCGCCCGCGCGTTCGAGGTAGCCGGGCAGGTTCTGCACGAAGTACTCGCCGTTCCAGCACTGCTCGACGAGCTTCTTCCGCCCCCGCTCGAAGATCGTGTGGTACCGGCCCGCCGTCTCGCGCTCGCCCATGCGCCGGGCCATCTCCTCCCCGGCCCGCAACGCCGCGAGGTAGTAGGTCCCGATGAACGTGTTGACGCCGTGGATCGCGTTGTCGTAGGTGTTCCACTGATCGTCCGAGATCGTCCCGTCGGGGGTCCCGCCGGAGCTTTTCGCGTCCCGGTCGATGAGGTACTCCACCCCCCGCCGGATGCGGGGCCAGTATCGCCGCAGCCATGACTCATCCGGGTGGTTCAACGCTTCCCGGTACGCTTTCAGGATGCAGCTCGAATGGCCGTCGGCGAAGGGGTGCTCCCCGGTCGGGTGAGGGGGAGACGGGACGGCGGTGCGATTGTTGATGCCCCCGTCCTCCCGCTGCTGGTGGAAATAGTCGATGCGCCGCATCTCCCGCTCCAGGTCCGGGAAGAGGCGGGACAGCGTCTGCTCGTAGCCCCAGACATGGGTGCAGGTGGGCGGGCAGCAGCCGTTCGAGCCTTCCCAGCCGTAGATGTCGCTGTTCGCGATCCGGAAGACGACTCCGGCGTGGCGGATCGTGCTGATCTGGGAAGTGAGGCAGTCGAGGAGCCAGTACGGGAGCGTGCTGTCGTAGAACGTCTGGCGGAACTGCTCCGTCTTCGCATAGAGGTCGCCGAACCGTTCGGCGGCTTCACGGGCCAGGGTGTCGATGTCCTCCCAGAGCCGGGCGTAATGGTTCCCGATCGGCTCCCGGCCAGGCGCGTAGCGGTTGGGGTACCTCCACGCGAGGAAGAACGGGATCTCAACGGTCTCGCCGGGGTCCAGCTCCACCGTGGCAGCGAGCGCGCCGTTGACCGTTTTGCCCGCAGGAGAGGGGAGAGATCGAGTCGTCCCGCTCACCTCTTCAAATCGTCCGGTCTGAGCGAACGACTTCCAGGCGGTCTCCCACTCCTCGAAGGCGGTCAGCGCCGTCGCGTTCGGGCCGAGCGTCACGAGAGCGAGCGCGCCGTAGCCCGGAGCCGTCGCCAATACGCCTTCGGGCGGGGTGTAATCCACGCCCGCCAGAGTCCCCAGAACTGCGTACGCCCGCTGCCGCGCCCCGACCCATTCCGCATGCGCCGGACTCATGATCGGCCCGTCCGCCAGGATGACGCTCCCATTCCCCACCGTACGCCGGGTAACCCTCCGCCCGGAGCGGTCCTCTTTCGACCATGTGATGCGTGACACCTCTTCCTGGCCCACGAACTCGACGCGCCCCTCCCCTTTCGGCGACGGGCGGACCGCAGAGAACCGGAGGGGGAGCAGCTCTTCCAGGAGATTCAGAACGGTTAGGCTGGCGGGGAGATCGGTGAATTCGATCTGATCCACATTGATGTGTCCCCAGGGACCCGATTCCTCATCCACGATCTCGATGCGCGCGTCCGGCCCGGCGAACTCCCGCACATCCCAAACGGCAGGCAGGAGCCGCTCCTGGTTCTGCCCGGAGGCGGCGCGCACCGTCTTGCCGTCCACGAGGAGCCGAATCTGAGTGCCGGCGTGGCTGCCGCCCCCGACGAGGAATCGGATGTAGTTCCGCTCGACCTTGAACGGCTTGCTCCGGAGGCGACCCTTGGGGGCATCGCCGCCCCGGAAGGTATTGACGAGGCCGCGTCCGGCAAACCCGCTCACGGCCTGCTGGTTGGGGAGGGTTCCGGTCGCGGGCTCCTTTCCGAACGCCTCTCCCTCCACCTCCCACTCCCCATATCCCCCCTCGAAATCCTCGAACACGAGGTCGCTCCGAAGGTCCCTGGATGCGAGAGGCTTCCCCTTCGTCGTCTGACCGTAGAGGTCGAGGAGCGGCATGGTGGAGCCGGAAAACACGAGTGTGGCGCCCGCTTCGACGGCATCCCGGATGCGTTGCAGGCTCTCGGAAGAGAGGTCCGCCGCCGGGTCTTCCAGCCAGATGATCCGCTTCGATCCGGCTTCGCTTCCCGTTCCTTCACCGGACAGCCGGTCGATGCCCAGGACCGTCAGATTCTCCGGGCGGTCGTTCGGGGGAGTGATCAGACCGTCCGGGTTGGCGTTGGTGTAGATCACGACGGGCTGGTCGAGGGTCGGCCGGGAGCCGGATTCCGCTTCCATCAGGAGGGCGGTCCCGTTGCCTTGCCGACGGACCCGGTTGTAATTCCCGCCGAAGTTCGGGTGGCGCGGCTCCATGCGTTCCGGGACCGCATTGAAACCGACGGAGTTGAAGCTGATCGGCACGCCCGTGGCATCGTAACCGACCGGGTTCTGCATGAACGCCCCGAGGGAGACCGTCTGTTTCGCGCTCGTGGGGTTGGAAATTTTGAAGCGGAAGCCCGCGAGCGGCATCGAGGAGAGCCGCGAATCGAGAGGCGCGAACGGGGTGAAGGCGGTCATCTGAACCCGCACCGGAAGGTCCGCATCCACGAAATTCAGGGTCGCGAACGGGTACTCGCCGGTCATCTCGATGGCGCGGATGCGGTTCCAGTCCGGCCCGCCGCGCGTCTGAAGGAGCTTTGCGGTTTCCCCCGCCTTCACGGCAAAGAAGAAGGGGATGTGGCCGTCGCGCAGGGTATTGAACAGCTGCCACGTCGTGAACTGCCCATCGACCCCGAGCTCGAAATTCCCCGTCCCGATCCCTCCCAGGGGGAACCGGACATCCGTATGCACCCCCGAGCGATAGATCCGCTTCGGGCCGTCTTGAAACAAACCGGCCTTCCATCTCTCCTGTTCCTTGCCGGTCCCTTTCTTCTCCACCCAGTTCGCCCAGGCCGGCCCCCCCAGGATCGCCGCGGCGGTCCCGGCTCCCGCCAGGGTGAAAAAGTCTCTCCGGGAGATCCCGGCTGCCGGAGGCCCGCACGGACCGGCGCACTCACACTCACGTGGCATGATTCTCGCTCCTTCTGATCCGCTGTCATCGAGGGCCTGGATCCCGCCGTTTCCGGAGGGACCGGCATCCCCGCGCTGAACTCTACCCACTCCGAATCTGCGTGAGGCGAAACTGCTCGTACGCGTCGTACACGCCGACGCCGGTGAAGAGGAGCGTTCGGTCACCCAGGCGTTCCGCCCCGGATTTCTCCCGCATCTGCTCGGTGAATTCCGGGGAATTGTAGCGTACCATGAGCCGCGATTCGCCGGGATCGGGCAGGGGCGCCAGAAAGGGCGCTTTCCGGACGGCTTCGGCGGCGGCCTGAAAGATCCGCTCCCGCGTCTCGCC
This sequence comes from Armatimonadota bacterium, assembly GCA_019348365.1. GTDB lineage: Bacteria > Armatimonadota > DTGP01 > DTGP01 > JAHWJO01 > JAHWJO01. The sequence continues at coordinate 4,103 of JAHWJO010000086.1, forward strand.
TTCGTCGTACAGCTCCACCTCGCCGTCTTCGCGCAGCCGCTTCGTGGCGACGGTGATCACGCCGGGAGCGAGGGCTTCGGCCTCCCGGCAGCCCGCCTCGTCCGCCGTGACGAGGCAGAGGGGAATCCCCAGCGCCCCCGCCCCGTACGCCTCCAATCCGATCTCCCCGAGGGGCTGCCCGTTCAGGGTCATCTCCTCGATGGGATGGTTGTAGGTGTGGGGCAGCACGCCGTTTCGCACTCCGGCCATTGCGTGCAGGCCGATGATGAAGAGTCCCTGCTGCTCTTGCCGAAGCCCGTTCGCTTTCGGCTTGCCGGGGTAGAGTGTGACGTTCGGCCCGAGGTCCGCCCCCACCAGATTATCGGCATGGTAATGCACGTCGTAGATCGTGAAGTGGGTGGCCCCGGCGGATCGCGCCCCGTCGAGCGCAGCCCGCATATCGGCGATCAGGTTCTGCCGCGCGCGGGGGTACTCCGGGCAGTGCGGGTACATCTCCCGCTCGTAGCTGGAGATGCCGGTAATCCCCTCCATGTCGGCAATCGCGTAGAATTCCGTCATTGAATCTCCCCTCTTTGAGAAGCAAAGATGCTCCCTGAGTCCTTTTGCAAACGCACGGGGACTCCTTTTAGGAATTCGTTGGATGGGAAGGGAGGAAGAGCGGATTTCCATCACAGCGGACTTCAACGCTGGGTGGGAATTCCCAGCGAATCAATTCGCGGCAACAACGGCACGAAGTCCGCCTTCGCGGACTCTCCTTCCGGTTCCTTTAAACAAGTCAGATCGGGGGTCAAGTCGCCGGAGGGCGACTTCGCGCCCTTCCAAGCGCGGTTTCAACCGCCGGCCCTTCCCGATCTCACACCAAATGTTTGAGAAGCCTTACAGCAACCCCACGGATAATCTGAGCACGCGCACCACTTCCGCCACGGAGATCCTGCCGTCCCGGTCTTCGTCGCCGGGCAGCAGCTCGCGGAGGCCGGTGGGACGCAGCCCCACCACGCACTGCAAGCCCACCAGAGCGTCCGAGACGTTCACGCTCCCGTCTCCGTTCAGGTCGCCCGTGAGGGTCTCCTCCAGCCGCAGCTCCGAGCGGATCGCGCGGTAGACGGGATCACTCAACGGATAGAAGTGATGCAGCACGTCCGCGAACGCTTCGGCGCGCCGGATCGCGGGCGCGCGGCTCGCCATCGCCGAGGGGACCACGTCGATGCGCGTCGTTTCATCCCCGCCGTCTGTTACGCGAGCGATCCGCTCATCCGGACTGCCTTTCTCGACCGGGATGAGATAGAGCGCGCTGGAGAGCGGCACCATTCCGTCGCTCGCCGCGTAGGTATCGTTCTCCGGCAGGACGAGGTGGTGCAGCAGGTAGCCGAGAGCCTGATACTGCGTCGCTTTCCCCTGCTCCCGGTTGAAGAATTCCAGGAAGGAGACGGGGCGCCGGGTGATCGTACCTCCGAAGAAGGCGTACTTCCTAGAAGCGTGTCCGGCGACGTTCGGGAAATTGGCGTTGAGCTGTTCGAGGAAGCCGCTCTTGCCGGAGAGGGCCGCTGACGGCGTCTGCCCGTCGAAGCCGTCCCACGCCATCTCCCGCACGCCGGGCGCGTCGAGCGTCAGGCCGGTCGTCTGCACTGCCTGCTCCCGGAAGCTTTTCAGCGCGGGCTCGCGGCGCTCCATCTCCTCCACCCACGGGAGGCTGGCGAACGGGGTGCCGTGGTGCGGAGTCCCCATGGTGATCAACCGGAAGCACTGGTCCATCAGGTCGTACCCCTCGACGCTTCGCCCGTACAGCTCCAGACTCGCGCGGGCGACCAGTCCTCCCATGCTGTGCCCGACGAGGACGAACTTCCGTCTTCCCAGCGTCCGGGCGATCTCCCCCGCCAGCGCCCGTCCGTTCGCGTCGATGGAGTCGTGGGTGGGGTACTCGACGGTAAAGACCTGGAAGTAGGGCGCGAGCATCGGGTCCTGCGCCAGACGGTCGGTGAGCGCCTGGGTCTCTTCCGTGCGGATCGTGTGATTGATGCCATGGATGAATACGAGCGGGATCTTCTCTTCGTCGTACCCGTTAACGGGGACGTACGCGACTCCGGACGGGACGGCGTTCACCCGCCAGACCACCGCCGCGCGAGCAGGCACCGAGATGCCCATCAGGGAGGCGCACGCGACGAGGAGGGAGAGGAAGCGAAGCCATCTATTCACAGGAAGAATCCTATTCAGGAACGGCCAGAACGGGGGACTCGGGGTCGGGTCTCGGAGAGGTCGGATCGACAAGGCATGCGGCTACCACTGAACACCGCCCGCTGAAGTGAGCGGAAGCCCTACATGGAAGAGCGTGCGAAAATCAGGAACACCCCCCTCCAATAGGAAATCATGAACACTATTTGCGTTCCTTTGCGGTATACCCGGTTGGCTACGCAAGGGGAGCGTTTCCGGTTGATAAAAGGACATCGTCCCGTCGGGCCAGCGGGCGGCGAATCCGCCCAGACGGAGAACGGTAAGAACGATAGAAAAATGCTGCTCCTTCTCAAGCATCGATAGAATCAGGCGTTAAACCAGCGGAAGAGGGCTCACATTTGAGGAAGATTTTTGATTCCATTTGACGCCTGGCTTCCAGTATCCCCGCCTCTCATCCGATCTTTCCGCTCTTCCAGCCATCGCTTGAGGGGGATGTCCTCCTCTTTCGGGAGGTAGAAGACCGTCGTGTGGGTGATTTTCCCCAGCATCTGCGCCTGGGGTGGAGCAGCCCGTCGCACCGCTCGAAACCTATCCACAGGCCGGGTGTCAAACAGGAGGGTTGGAGGTTATCGAATGTATTCCTATGGCTTCAAATTACTTCTTCTACTGGTTTCCGCCCTTTCTCTCTTCCCGGTCGAAAGAGCCGGCGGCCAGCCATTACAGCACCGATTCGCCAGGGCCTCGAATTCCGCCGAGCCGATGAACTCGGAACGTGTGAAAGCTCAGGGAAAGCGGGGAAGACGGTCGGAATCGGCGCGACGGGTGAAGCCCGCCGCGGTCGTGAAGCCCATTTCACTCCACCCGGACAACCCGCACTATTTCCTCTTCCGGGGCAAGCCCACGGTTTTGATCACCTCCGCCGAGCATTATGGCGCGGTCCTCAACCTGGAGTTCGATTACAAAATCTATCTCGATACCCTGCAGAAGGACGGCCTCAACATGACCCGCGTCTTCACCGGGGCGTACCGGGAGCCGGCGTGGGATAAGGACCAGAATCCCCTCGGCCCACGGCCCGGGCAGTTCATCGCGCCGTGGGCGCGCAGCGCGACGCCGGGGGCGGCGGTCGGGGGCAACAAGTTCGATCTGGACCGGTGGGACGGGGTCTACTTCGACCGCCTGAAGGCGTTCTGCCGGGCAGCCTCGGAGCGAGGCATCGTGGTGGAAGTCGTCTTCTTCAGCCAGATGTATGAGGATCGGATGTGGCGGCTCTCCCCGCTCCACAAAGACAACAACGTCAATGGAGTCGGCCAGAGATCTTTCGACTGGTTCATCACGCTGGACGATCCCGCGCTGGTGAAGCGGCAGGAAGCGCTGATCCGCAAGGTCGTGTCCGAACTGAAGGGGTTTGACAACGTCTTCTATGAGCTGTGCAACGAGCCGTATCCGCCCTACGGCCCGGGCCGGAAAGCGGGCACGGTCCCGGTGCGGAAGTGGCTGAACCATCTCGCGGGAGTCACGGCGAAAGCCCTCGCCGCTCTGCCCGCCCGCCACCTGATCGCGGTCCAGGACCCCTCGACGTGCGACCACCCCGCCGTCTCGGTCTATAATTTCCACTACGCCAACGGCGACGATCGCCCGGAAGGGGCTTGGGTCGGGGCGATGCAGGGCCTGGAGCGCTACTACCACCTGAACAAGCCGATCTTCTTCGACGAGACGGAGACGGACCGGCCCGCGAGCGTGGTGCGCCGGGAAGCGTGGGCCTTCATGCTTTCGGGTGGCGCGGGCTACAACCACCTCGACTCCTCGTTCATGATCGACGACGAGACGGGCAGCGGCAAGGCCGAATGGTTCGGCAAGCGGAACGACTACCGGGATCTGCGCCGCCAGCTCTCCCACCTGAAGCAGTTCATCGAGAGCGTCGACTTCATTCGGCTGAGTCGCCGCCCCGGCCTGGTTCGGACAGCGCCAGAGGGGGTGAAGACCTACGGCATCGCGGACCCCGGTCGGACGTACCTCGTCTACCTGGAAGGGAAAGGCTCCGGCTCTCTGACCCTGAACGCGCCGGACGGCCGCTATCGGGCGGACTGGATCAGCCCCCAGACGGGGCAGACCGTGTATAGCGGTTCAGCGGCGGCGCGGGACGGGTCACTGAAGATAGACATCCCGGCCTTCAACGAAGACCTGGCGCTGCGGGTGCGCCGCAACGCCGGCGCGGCAAGATAGAGCCCCGTTTCACATCATCCCGTTCGAAGAACCGTTGGAAGATTCGGGCGTCACTCCCTGCATCGCCTTCCGCGCCTCTGCCCATTTTTTGAGGGGAATGTCCTCTTCTTTGGGGAGGTAGAAGCCCGTTTTGTGGGTGATCTTCCCCAACATCTGCGCCTGGATCGGGTCCGCCTTCTCAATCAGGCGGGCGGGTATCTCGATGAAGTCCATCGGCTGGATCCACCGGTAACCGTACCCCATGAAGACCCCCTTGCGGGTGATCTCCGAATGGTTCGGCCCGACGGCGTGCCAGGTCCGCTGCTCGAAGAGGACGGCGGTTCCCGGTCGGCACTGGATCTCCACTGCACCGTAGGGGTCGGGCATCCCCTCGCCCTGAGCGGGTCGGCCCATGAGCCGGTTGCTCCCCGGCACGAACCGGATGGAGCCGCGCCCTTTCTCGGTGAGATCGGTGAGGAAGTAGGCGATCTTGAGGAAGAGCCGGGGGTGCGGCTCGGTCATATCGGAGGAGGAGCCGCCGCCGTCGCGGTGCCAGCCTTCGCCCTTCCAGTGCTCGTCGGCGTCGGGCGGGCTGGGGGCGCGCACGATCAGGTGCGAGGTGATGAGCTTGATGTTCCAACCGAGCAGGTCCACCACCAGCGGAAAGGTCTTCGGGTAGGTGAGAAGATCAAAGAAGGCGTCGTCCTCCACGATGCAATTCCGCAGGTCCCACTTGTTCGTCTTCGTCAGGCCCTCGTCCCGCAGGCCGCGCTGGTAGAGGCGGTCCGTCGCGGCGAGGAGCCGGTCCAGCATTTCCGGGGAGAGGGCGTCTTCAATTACGAGGAAGCCGTCGGAGTCGAACCGCTTGCGCTGCTCGGGAGTGAGAGGGGTTTCCTCGACTGGGCGTTCCAGCGTCGATCTCATGGCTTTTCCTCCGCTTCATTCGGTGGACTATCCGGACTTCCGGTTTTTCCTCCTGGAGTCCATCCGCGCCGGATCACGCCGCGTACGGTTCGTGACGGACTCGAAAAGGATAATGAGGGCGAGAATGAGAACTCAATCATGAGAATAGAGAAAAATCCTCTTTTTTAAATTCCGCCTTTTTCTTCGGCATCCTCCCGCCGGGCGGAAATCCTTCATGAGTCCCCCGAAAGGACGTTCACGCAATCCATGGCGGGCAAAGCCACCCATCCCTCCCAGCTCACGTTTACCGATCTCGATCTCTCCCGGTGGAAGGAGTACGAGGAGGTCGAGACGGACAGCCTCTGGATCATCCCGAGCCGCGCCAGCGGCAACGGGCACCAGCTCGATTACCACGGGAATTACGTCCCCCAGATCGCCACGCAGCTCCTCACCCGGTTCACCCGCACCGACGACGTGGTCCTCGACCTGTTCCTGGGGTCCGGCACCACCGCCATCGAAGCGGCGAACCTGGGCCGCCGCTGCATCGGGGTGGATCTCAAGCCGGACCTCATCGCGGCGGTGAGCGAAAAGATAGCGTCAACCCTTCCTTCCGACCGCACCGCCCTGTTCAGCGGCGACAGCGCATCGGAGGAATGCCGTACTCAAGCCGAGGAGATCCTGACGCGATGGGGGCGGGACCGCGCGCAGTTCCTCCTCCTCCACCCTCCCTATCACGACATCATCCGGTTCAGCGACTCCCCCGAAGACCTCTCCAACGCGCCGGACACCGATGCATTCCTGGCGATGTTCCGCAGGGTGGCGGAGAACGGCCACGCCCTGCTGGAGCCGGGGCGGTACGCCGCCGTCATCATCGGGGACAAGTACGCGAAGGGCGAGCTGATCCCCCTCGGGTTCCAGTGCATGCAGGTGATGCAGGATCTGGGATTCCGTCTCAAGTCGATCATCGTGAAGAACATTTCCGGCAACGAGAAGGGAAAAGGACGCGACAGCAATCTGTGGCGGTATCGGGCGCTCAAAGGCGGCTTCTACCTCTTCAAACACGAGTACATCATCCTCTGCCAGAAGCCCCTCCGGTAAGACAGGGAAGAGGGTGTGAGGGCGCTACACCCTACTCCCGACCCCCTACTCCCTGATTCCCTGCCGGCAGGGAATCAGACCTTTCATCCCGAATACTCAGGGGTTTAACCTCACTCTTGAACGTTAACAATCCTCATGTAAGGAGTCCGGTATGGCGGTGCGTGTCGGTTTCATCGGGTGCGGGGGGATGGCGAACGCCCACTTCCGCTCCCTCAGCCAAATGGAGAACGTGGAGCGCGTCGCCTTCTGCGACGTGAATCTGGAACGTGCAAAGCAGGCCACCGAGCAGTACGGCGGCAATCCTCACTCGGATTTCCGGCAGATGCTGGATACGGAGAAGCCGGATGCCGTTTATATCGTCGTACCGCCCGGCTTCCACGACGACATCGAGGTGGAGGTGGCGAACCGGGGCGTCCCGTTCTTCATCGAGAAGCCTGTGGCCCTTTCCAATGAGACCACCGAGCGGGTCCGGGAGGCCATCGACCGGACCAACGTCATCACCTCCGTCGGGTACCACTGGCGCTACCAGGGCGGCACCGACCGCGCGAAGGAGATCCTTCAGGGCAAGACCATCGGGATGGCGCTGGGGTACTGGATGGGCGGCCTGCCGGGGGTGGCGTGGTGGCGGCGGATGGAGCAGTCCGGCGGGCAGTTCGTTGAGCAGACGACCCACATCCTCGACCTCGCCCGGTATCTCGTAGGAGACGTGAAGCGGGTCTACGCGGCGGCGGCGCTGCGGGACATGACCGATGTGGAGAACATGAACGTGCCGGACGTGGGCACCGCCACGCTGGAGTTTGAAAATGGGGCGGTCGGCACGATGAACAATACCTGCATGCTGGGGGCGGGGGGCGGCCCCGTCGCGCTTCACATCGTAGCGCGGGACCTCTGGATGGAGGTCCGGAGCAAAGTGAAGATCCGCGACCGTGAGGGCGAGCGGGAAGAGGGCGAGGACGTGAACGCGACGGTCCGCGAGGATACGGCGTTCATCCAAGCGGTCGAGACGGGGGACCGTTCCGACATCCGCTCCGACTACGCCGACGGCGCGAAGACTCTCGCGCTCTCCCTCGCGATCAACCGGTCCTTCCAAATCCACCAACCGGTGGACCTATAAATTGGGGAGTCAGGGGGGTGGGGGATTGGGGGGGGGGGGGGGGCGATGGGGGGGAGCTGGGGGCATGGGGTGTTGTTTGGGGCGCTTTGGGTGGCGCCGCTAGCCCCCCCCGTTGCCCAAGCCCGGGCGCCCCCATTTACAAAGTGGGGGTACGGTGTCAGCCGCAACATTTTACCGGGCTGT
>JAHWJO010000512.1 GCA_019348365.1 Armatimonadota bacterium
GGGGTTCAGGGGTGAGCCGCGTGCATCGGCGATTATCTGCGGTTCGTTAGAGCTCTATCTGTGTTCTCCCGCGTCTACCGGAAGTACGGAGAAGGTTCACCCTGTCACCTCTTCACCTCTTCACCTTGTCACCCCCTCAGGGAGTTTACTGCGGTGAAATTCAATTCCTGGGCAAAAGCTTCACCCCGGCGCGTTCGAGGTCATTCCAGAAGCCGGGGTACGTCTTCGTGACGCAGCCGGGGTCTTCGATGACGACGCCGGGGGTGCGCAGACCGGCGGCGGCGAAGCTCATCGCCATACGGTGATCGTGGTACGTGGCGATCCGCGCGCCGTGCCTCGATCCCCCCCGGATCTTCAGGCCGTCCTGCTCCTCCGTCACTTCCACTCCCAGCTTTCGGAGTTCCGTCGTTGTGGCCGTCAGGCGATCCGTCTCGTGCCCCCGCACCAGCTCCACGTTGTAGAGGTGGGAATCGCCTTCGGCGTAGGCGCAGATAACCGCGAGAGGGGTTGTCATATCCGGCGTGTCGGAGAGATCGCGACGGATGGGGCGGAGGGTTTCCGGCCCCTGAACTGTCAGGCGGGAGCCGTCGCGATCCACCCGGCAGCCCATCTCCGCCAGGTACTCGGCGAACCGCGCGTCGGCCTGAAGCGTCTGGGGGGCGGCGTTCTCCAACGTCACTTGCCCCTGTGAAGTGGCCGCGAGCGCGAGGAGATGCGCCGCGCTGGAGGCATCGTACTCCACCTCGTAATCCTGCGCCCCGTAGGACTGAGTCGAGACGGTGTAGCGGTCGTCCTCCTGCTCCACCTCCACCCCGAACTCCCGCATGGATGCGATGGTCATCTCGACGTACGGGCGGGAGGCAAGCGCCGACACTTCCAGCGATACGGGGGTCCGGGCGTACGGCGCGACGAGGAGCAGGGCCGTGAGGAACTGGCTGCTCTTGGAGGCATCCATCGTGGCGCTGCCGCCCCGCAGCGGCCCCGTGACGGCGAGGGGCGGGTACCCCGGCTCGCCGAGGTAGCGGATCTCCGCGCCCAGTTGCTCCAGTACGTCTGCCAGAGGGGCAATCGGGCGGCGCAGGAGGGGAGGATGGCCCGTCAGGACGGTCTCCCCTTCCGCCAGCGCGGCGAACGCGGTGAGGAAACGGATCGTCGTGCCGGAGAGCCCGCAGTGGAGCGGTTCGGAAGCGTCGTTGAGCTTCCCGCCGGACCCCCGCACGAGAAAGTCGCCGGATTCTTCCTTCACCTCCACCCCGAACCCCGCCAGCGCCTCTTTCATGCGCGCGGTGTCGTCGCTGTGGAGGGGACGGCGGATGCGGCTCTCCCCCTCGGCCAGCGCCGCGAGGAGCAGCGCCCGGTTCGTGTAGCTCTTGGACGACGGAACCACAAACGTAGCGTCGAGGGGGCCGGAAGGGACGATTTCGAGGGCGGGAACGTGGAGGTAGTCGGTCATGTGTGGATGTGTGGGTGAAGTGAATGTATCTGGACATTGCAGATGTCAGGCAAGATGAGGCCGGTACGAATCGAATAAGATCTGTTCAGGACTTACGCAAGAACTCTCTCCCGTATCGATACGAGCGGAGAGACTCCCTTATCTTTCCTTCAGACTCTCTTCCTTGTCCTTCCGATTCTCTTCTATGTCATTCCGAACGGAGTGAGGAATCTGACCCCGAGGATGATAGACTCTTTCCTGTGCCAAAGACCATCTCATGGGACGAATGTCTCTCTTACGTACGGTCAGATCCCTCGGCTGCGCTCGGGATGACAAGAAAAATGGGCTCGGGATCATAAATGCCTGAACTTCTGCGTAAGTCCTGTTGTTCACATTATGGCCGGAGTATACACCTCTTCATCCACCCACACACCCACACAGGGGTTCACCGCTAAATCTCCTCCATGAACTGCTTCACCTCGCGGTCGTAGGTCTTGAACGGGTCCCGGAGTTCCAGGTGGAGGCTCTTGCCGCTGCTGCGGTCGCGGTCCAGCACGAACCCGAAATTGTGGGCGGAGCCGGTGGCCGGCGCATGTTTCCCGAGGTACACGCCGTCCCAATCGATGACGTACCGGCGGGAGCCGCTCTTGATGAGCGATTGAATGACGCGGGCTCGCGCTCCGGCGCGGGTGTTGCCCGGCGCGCGATGGGTCGCCCGCTGAACGGACTCGTCCGAGGTGATCCGGTGGACCGCCCCGATCTCCTGAAGGCCGTAATAGAGGCCGCTCGCCGAGTCGATGTTGTGGTACTCCAGATCGAGGCTCTGGAGGATGTCGTCCCGCCAGGAAACCCCTTCGGATTCCATGTAGGACTCCATCAGCTTGCGCTTCGCCACCCAGTCGAGGCGGTCGTCCAGCTCCATCGGGTCGCGCTCCAGTGTATCCAGGGTCGCCTCCCACTCGCGGAGGACCCAATCCGTCTCCTCGTCCACGCCGGAGCAGCGTTTCTTCGCGGCATCCAGGTAGATGCGCTGGAGGTCCACCGCCGGGATGGTGGATCCGTCGGTTTTTCGGACGAGCCACCGCCACTTCGGGTCACGGGAGACGCTCTTGAGGGCTTCGAGCGGGTTGGCGAGCAGCACTTCGTTCCCTACCCACCCCTCTTCGACCAGCTCCAGCGCGATGCGGGTCGTCCCCACCTTCAGGGCGGCGGCGTACTCCATCATGTTGCTCTCCCCGAAGAGGACGTGGAGTCGGTGGAGGTGGTTGAAGGCGTAGAACGTCTCCCATTTCGGGTTGATGATCGCCCGGTTGAATCGGACGCGAGAGGCGATGGTGCGGACGATGTGATCCGCGCGTTGGGAGAGCTGAAAATCCACCGATTCGTCGATCTCCACCCCGTAGATGTGGGAGACCCAGAGCGTGTCGGCGACGTGCTCCCCCAGCTCCATCACGTTGTCCTTCAGGCTGGAGTGGTTCAGGCGGTGTCCGCCGACCCGTCCGACTCCGGCGAAGATCTGCCGGGTGACAAGGAAGGGAAGGAGAAACCCCAGCGAGTGCTGGAAATGATCGGCGTCGAGGTCCACCAGGTAATTCTCATGGCAGCCGAAGGTATGGCCTCCGAAGTGATCCACGCTGTTGTTATGGAAACTCGCCTGTTCGGCCAGCCCGGTTTCGTCGAGGATCTCCTGAAGGATACGCTGCCCGGCCCGGTCCCATGTGATGAGGTCGAAGAGGCTGGAGCACTCCGGGGAGGCGTACTCCTCGTGGTCCCCGACGGCATCGACATAGAGCCGGCCGCCGTTGACGAGGAAGCCGCCGCCGCGCGCGGGCTCGAAGGCGTAATCTCGCGCGTGCAGGTCGATCAAGCCGAGTTTCTTCTCGGTAAACGCGTAATCTTTAACGGTCTCGACGACGGCCTCTGCCGACCCGAGTTTGGGGTCGCGCACGAGGCAGCCGAACTCGGTTTCTATGCCGCAGATCCGGTCGTGCATGAAGGAGTCCTGATTCTAGGGGACGACACCCGGCTTCCAGGAAAGGGGGTAAGCGGGAATGGCGAGGGGCATTGTGAGGGCCTGGAGGGGGGTTCGCCCCGGATTTCATGAGGATTCAAGGTAGGTCTTCTGTGTACGCTTTGAAGACGGTACTCAT
>JAHWJO010000087.1 GCA_019348365.1 Armatimonadota bacterium
AGAGCGTAACTTCGGAAACGAAGTCGCTTCTTTTCGTCCGGCATCCTCCGAAAGCCACGTCTGGTTCGGGTCCCAGGCAAGCCCGACCGCCTCCCTCCCGACTCCCGCCGCAATCCAGGGCTGCGTCACCTTGTAGGGATGGGGACGGAACCGCAGCTTCAAGTGCTCCGGGTCGCCGTCGTTCTCGGAGGAGCGCTGGTCCCCTACGAGGTACTCCAGGCCGGGGAAGTGCGCCCATGGCCGGGGCTGCGGCCATCCCACCCGGAGCGTGGGGCCGGCGAACCGGAGGATGCGGAGGTCCCGGTCCGCCCGGAGGGTGACGGCGAGCTCCAATTGATCGGCATGGGACGGGATCAGCTCCATCTTCCAGCGGAACGGTGCGCCGTTCTTCGTCTCCCCGGCGCTCTCCCACGAGAGCTTTTCCCGGCTGTCTTCCGGCGCGGCGTCGGTCGCTTCCGGCAGGAAGTAGTGAGTCTCGCCGCCGTCGAGGGTGAGAGAAGCGAGCGGGAAGAGGAACGCCGGAGGGCGTTGGGAGCGAGGGCCGCTCGCCCGGAGCGCAATCAGATGAGCCGGTCCGCCCGGTTCCCGCCTCGCATGGACGGCCCCCACACGGGGTCTTCTCTGTCCCCGCAATAAAGCTGATTTGACCCCCCATGCCAGGGGTTCAGCCGCGAGGGTCTGCGCCTTTCCCCCTTCCTCTCGCACCAGGCGCAGAGGAATAAAAAGTTCCTGGATGGGATAATGAACCCTCCACTCCAGCCGAACGGTTTCCATCGGGTGCAGGATGTCGGGAAAAGCTCCCACGGGAGTCACGGTCATCGGCTCGGCGAGAAGCCGGAGGCCGGTCAGCTTCATCGGTTCCCCGCCGGTGTTCCGGAGCGCCGCCCGTACCATTATAGGACTTCGCAGGTAAGTAACGGGGGGCAGAAGCTGGCTGTGAATGACTTCGTGAGGGGCGTAGGGCAACTCCGGCCCGAACTGCCGCATTTCCAGGCGCGCCGGAAGAGGCTCCCACTCCACCCGGCCCACCCAGAACTCGCCCGGCCCCGCGCCGCCACCCTCGTTCACGCGCGGCGCAAGGATGACCTGCGCGACCGCTTTCCCGATGAAGTTGTATTCCAGCGTTCCGGCGTGGGTTTTCCCGTCCCCGACGTGCTCTTTCGGCACCACAAAAGTCGTGCGGCCCGCCTTCCCGTCCTCCTTTCCCCCGGCGTTCAGGGGGATGACGTGGACCCGCAGGTTGTCTTCCATGCCGGAAGTCCGCGCCGCCCGGTAACGAAACCGAAGACGGCCCGCGAGGCGGGGGAGCGGCCCGGAGTTGGCCCCGGCGGTCCCCCCTTCAGGGGAACGCAGGTGCAGCCACTCCCCTTTCGCGCCGGGGGGAGGCTTCAGCTCCGCGAGGGCAGCGGTTCCCGGCGGGTACGTCAAAAGGCCCCATCGGAGCGAGAGGGAATCCGGAGGGGCGGCAAAGGGAGAGGACATGAGCAGGAGCCAGAGGAGAAGAGAGAAGCCCGGCCGGCGCATGGAGGAACTCCTTCGAGCAAGCGAGGCCCGGTCCCATTTACCGGACCTTATATCCCATGGGTTCCGCCTTTTAAATTTATTTCCTGCCGAGAGGGAATCTTCTCATCTATGTAGCTCCTCCATAGAAAAGGCCGACGAGAGCAGTGTATACTCGCCGACCGATGACATATTGTTTGGATGGAGGTTCCAATAGGGAGGAGGGTACAAAAGGGGAGGAATCGATCCGTGAATGCATCCGGCTCCCCTCCCCGGCGCGGGGAGGGGTTGGGGGAGAGGTCCCCCCTCCCTCACACCAAGAACTTCCGTCCCATCAGATCCACTCCCCTACTTCGCTCACATTACCCTTGCGGTTACTTCACCGGGGCTCGGGGAGTCTGCGCCGCCCGGTTTCGGTCCACGGACGCCAGCCCCTCGAAGCGCACCCCCGTCGAGGTGAACCGGAGCGTCGCGACCGTCGCGCCCAGCGGCAGGTTCGCCAGCGGAACGGGGATCGGGGTCCTGACACCCTTCAGGTCCGCCGGGGGCTTCGGCACGTAGAGCCAGACATCCGTGGCGGAGGTGATCGGGACTTCCTGTAGCATGGCGGTCACGCCCGGACTCAGGCCCAGCCCCGTCCCCGCCTGCGCCCCCACATCCACCGACTGCTTCACGATGGGCAGCGAGGTCCCGATGAGAAGGTAGTCGGTGGTCGTCACGGCGAAGGTCGGCTGGAGGTGGATGGGGAGCGTTCCCGCCGGTCGTTTCGGCAGCTCCATCGAGATGAGGGTCTGGCCTTTGTAGGCCACCCGCTGCGGCGCGTTCTTCTCGTCCCCGCCCAGGGTCACGAACCCGTTGAGCAACTCGCGAGTGAAGCCGCTCTCTTTCAGGCGCGCCGCCATCATCAGCGAGAAGGACTTCCCCGTTGCATCCGGGTACAGCCCCACCGACACCGGCCCGTCGATCTGGTCTTTGAGAAGCTGGAGCGCCCCGGTCATCATATCGGTCTGCGAGGCCTGCCGGGGAACGTTCCCGGTGAGCATCTTGAGGAAATTATCCACCGCGTTGACCTGCACGGCAGCGACAAGGAGCGGCTGCTGGGGGAGGTACCGCATGCCGGGCAGGCTGACCAGCACGCTGCGCGCGGCGGCGGGGAGGTCCGGCCTCGGAGTGGCGGCGGCTTTCGGGACCGGCGGGACGGTGCGGGGCGGAGCCGCCGGGCGAGGAGCCGCCATAACTCCTCCGGGACCGAGCATGAACCCGGCGAGGAGCGCCCCCACAAGGGGGAGGGCTTTCAGACCCTGAACGAACGGAAGCGTATGCAAGGGAATACTCCTTATTTAAGTTAGTTCTATCAGGGACCGTGTGGGTCCCTGATAGTGCCCTCTTCAAAGAGGAAAAAGCGATAAACTCCACTTCCGTTTGTACCCGCAAACCGCCTCAACCTAATCGGCTCTCCTCCGCGTATCGACCGGACCTGAGCAGGGCTTCGTAGTCTTCCGGGGTATCGAGGTCGGTGAACAACCCTTCGATCTCCACCGGGACCTCCCGGCGCAGGGTCTCCGGCGCGTGAACGAGGTCCCGAAGCGTCTGGGGATTGCGGAGGACACGCAACGCGGGCCGGTAGAGCGCGTCGATCAGGATCGGGTGGCCGCGCTTCCCGCCCACGGTCGGCACGACGATGCTGCCGGGGTGCGCCTCCCACTCGGCGCGGAGCGCGCGGATCACCGAAGTCGGCACGTCGGGCTGGTCCCCCAGCGCGAGGACGAACGCGGGCGCATCCAAAGGGAGTTGATCCGCGCCCCACTGCACGGAGGAGAGCATCCCCTCCCGGTACCGTTCGTTGCGGGTGATCTCCACCGGGCGGTCCGCCAAACACGCCGCCACCTCGTCGGCGCGGTGCCCCAGAACGACGTACACAGGAGAAAGCTCCGCCGCGAGGAGGCCGTCCACCACGCGCTGCAGGAGGGTCTTCGAACCAAGCGGCAGGAGGGGCTTCATCCGCCCCATCCGGCGCGACTCCCCGGCGGCGAGAACCAGCCCTGGGATTTTGGATTTTGGATTTTGGATTTTGGATTGCACGCGCTACTCTTCGGGGGAAATCGTTTCGGTTCTATGTTCGATGGTTATCGTAGATCAATACGAAGCCGGAAAGTTGCAAGCGTAATCCAAAATCTAAAATCCAAAATCGATGGATTTGGGGCTGCGGCGGGCGGAGAGGGGGACGTACGTCTCGCCTTCGGGGAAGAGGGTGAACGGGTCGGCCCCGACGCGGACCTTCGCCCGGACGGCGACCAGCTCCGCCGCGATGCTGAGGGCGATCTCCTCCACGCTCCTCGCGTCGATGTCGAGCCCGATGGGCGCGCGCACCCGGCGAAGCTGCTCCGGGGTCGCCAGCCCCTCTTCCAGCAAGCCCTGGAAGATGACGTGGACCTTCCTCCGGCTGCCGATCATCCCGATGTATGCGGCGGGGGTGGCGACGGCCTCGCGGAGGGCTTCGGCGTCGTGCTGGTGGCCGCGCGTGACGATCACAACGTAGCTGTCGGGGCGGATCGGGTGCTTGCGGATGCCTTCCGTGATCTCGTCCACGATGAGTCCCTTCGCTTCGGGGAACCGGTCCGGGGTGACGAGGGAGGGGCGGTCGTCGAGTACGGAGACCGCAAAATCGAGCCGAGCGGCGTAGTGCGCGAGCGCCGCGCCGATGTGCCCCCCGCCGATGATGAGGAGCGACGGCAGCGGGTAATGCGGCTCCAGATACGCCCGCCCCCGATGACCGGGAAGCTCGACCTGCTGCGGCTCCTGCCACGGCGCCTGGAGAAACGCTCCGGCCTTCTCCTCCATCGCGGAATGGAGGGAGGAGGGGAGATCATCCCCGACGGGCGGCGCGTCCGGGCGGAACAGGAGGGTGTCGCCGGGCTGGGCCTCTTCCGCTTCGACCACCGTGGCGAGCACGACCCGCTCCCCGTCCTGCACCGCCCCCACCAGTCCCCGGAGGGCCGACAGGTGATGCCGCACGTCCGGCTCGATGAGGACGGTGGCCGTGCCGCCGCAGATGAGGCCGTCGTCCCACCCGAAGTCGTTGTCGAGCTGGACGGTGAAGTGGAACGGGTCGCCCCGACGCAGGGCGAGGAGCGCCCGCCGCCTCGCCTCGGCTTCGAGGCAGCCGCCCCCCAGCGTCCCGACGATCCGCCCGTCCGGGTAGAAGAGCGCGCGGGCGCCTTTCTTCTGCGGGGTCGAGCCGTGAGTGTGCACCACCGTCCCGAGGGCGAACCGCTCTCCGGCTTCTAACGACTCTAACAGTTGTTCGTAAAACGACGGCATAAGAGGGGGGCCCGGCGACTCAAGTCGCGGGCAACAAAGGCGCGAAGTCCCCCTGCGGGGACTTCGCAATCGGCTTGATTTTTGAAGAGAAGGACGGGCCAACAGTCGGCGCAGGCCGACTTCGCGCTTTTGTTGCCCGCGACTTGAGTCGCCGGGCGCTTTCACCCCTACGGCAGCCGGATCAGCGACAAGCGGGTGAGCGTCAGGAAGCCGGAAAAGTAGACGATCAGCAAGGCCGCCACGACGAGTACCGTGACCCACCGCCGGTACGCCTCCTGAATCCGGCGGAACGGCGGCGCGCCGATGATCAGGAAGTGAACGAGGATGAACGCGAGGATCACAACGGCGACCTTCGTCCAGAAGACCATCCAGTAGGTGTCTCGTACATCCGGCGTAGCGACCTGGAGGAACCGCCGCGACCTCAGGCCGTTGTCGATCCCCGTTAAGATGAGCACGGCGAAGGCGTAGAGGATCCATCGCATGCTCCGCTTATAGGCCGCCTGCCAGATGGGCGTGCGCTGGGATTCCTCCACCCCATCGAGGGTGGGGATGAGGACGAAGCGGAGGTAAATCAGCCCACCCACCACGATCCCGGCAGCGGAGAGGTGCAGCCACTTATTGAATGTCGTCGCGTAGAATTGTGGGTCCAAGAGACCTCCCGTGAGGGTCGTTGGGAAATTGGGGAGTCAGGAAATCGGGGAGTTGGGAAATTGGGGAGTCGGGTCTCTCAGTCCTATTCGTCTCCACCAACGGGCTAGAAGCTATCTTATCCCGACATTAGGGACATGAGTAACTCCCCAATTTACCAACTCCCTAATTGCCTAAAAGTCGACTTCGCAGCAGGGGCGGCCCGGGCGGCACGACGCGCCCCGGACCAGGGTGGAATCCGGCCCGATTCCGGTGTGGGTCTTCAGGCACCAATACTGGGCGGTTTCCGTCTCCTCACGCGGGTCTCCCATGAGCGCGTATGCCGGAATGTACATCTTTTTTGTGCGGAGAAACCGGCAGTACTGGGGTTCAATCGTTTCATCAGCCATAATACTCCTCTTCCTTCTTCCTCACCCCGGCCTTCGCCCCCCTTCCCTCATGCATCTCCATTACTTAAAAGGGAGAGGCCAAACGGGTCAACTTGTACGTTGGGCTCCCCTCTCCCAGAATTGGGAGAGGGGCCGGGGGTGAGGGCGCGTACAAAGTCGTGCCTTACAGCGCCGGCTGCGGGATTCCCGCCGAAGCGAGCACTGCCCGCTTCACGAGCGTCTGGGTGAGCGGGACCTTGTAGGCGTTCTGGGCCATGGGAACCGCGCCCTGCGTCGAGGCCACCGCCGCCGCCTGCGCCACCGCCTCGTTGATCGTTTTGCCCTTCAGCGCCGCTTCCGCCGCCTTCGCCCGCCACGGAATCGGGGCGACGCCGCCGAGCACCACCCGCGCATCCTTGCAGACCCCGTTCGCCAGCGTCAGGTTCACCGCCGCCGCCGACAGCGCGAAGTCCATCGAGGGCTTCTCCTTGAACTTCAGGTAGATGCTGCGGCTCCCCGCCGGGGCGGGCGGCACGATGACGTTCGTCACCAGCTCGCCGGGCTTGAGGACCGTCTCCTTGTGCGGGTCCACGCGGGGAAGGATGTAGAACTCCTCCAGCGGGATCGTGCGGGACTTATTGTTCGGGCCGGTGATCGTCACCTTCGCGTTCAGGGCCATCAACGCCGGGGCGAGGTCGGACGGGTGAACGATGAAGCTCGGCCCCCCGCCGAGGATGCAGTTGTACTTGTTCTCGCCCGCCATGGCGAAACAGGTCGTGCCACCTTTTTTCAGGCAATGGTGGACGGGGCTGCGGAAGTACCAGCACCGGGGCCGCTGGCAGAGGTTCCCCCCCAGCGTCCCCTGGTTCCGCATCTGCACCGACCCGACCGACGCCGCCGCCTGCGAGACCGCCGTGTACTTCTGCTGGAGGTTCTTATCCTCTTCCAGGTCCACCAGCAGCACCATCGGGCCGAGGTGAAGGCCGTCCTTCTCCTGCCGGATCCTGTTGAGGCCGGGGATCGACTTCAGGTTCACCACGCGGTCCGGCGGCTCGTCGATATAATCCTTCATCATCCCCAGGAGGTCGATGCCGCCCGCAATCGGCTCCGCGTTCTTTGAGGACGCGAGAAGCTGCCTGGCCTGCCCGATGGTGTGGGGGTGGAGATATTCGAAATCCTTCATGGAGGTGCTCTCCTATCGTGAATCGGCGCGACGAATCCGGTACAGATGAACGTCGTACGGCCGAAAAGCATCCTGAAACCGTCCCTCCCGGAGAGCGAGGGTCCTGTTCTCCCCGATGACTTCCACTTCCCCGGACGAGATTCCGGGAATCTCGAACGCACCTTCCGTGGGGGCGTTCCGCATCCCCACGGTGAACAGGTAGGTCGCGCCGTCGTGCCGCTTGACCATGCTCGCGAGGGGCACGTCCGGGTCCGATGAAGTGACTTTCGCCCCGTTTGCCACCGTCGGGCGGTGGAGGACCGGGGCCAGGGCGCGGATCTGCCGGTTGATCTCGGTGACGGCGGCGAGCATCTCCGGGTCGTCGAGCAGCCGGTGCTCGTTGAACGCCGGTGCGAACTCGTGCACGAAGTAGATGATCCCGGTCGAGCCGTGGATGAGCGACATCCAGACCTCGGCGCGGACCTGCGCCGGCGTGGGGCGCTTCTCCCCGCCGATCCGGGTCGTCTCGATGACGTTCCAGAGGATCTTGCGATCCCCGGCCCACTCGCGGAGGCGGCTCACCCCCTTGGCGACGTACCAGAGGTACTCTTCGCCGTCGGGCCGGTCGAGTCCCGCGACGGGGTACACGTCGAAGGAGACGATGTCCGCGCCTTTGACGTAAGTCTTGTAGTCGTCGAGCTTCGCGCCGGGTCCCCGCCCCTTCCACTCATCGTTCGCCACCCCCTGCCCCAGGTTGAGGAAAACGGGCCGGGTCGGGTCTTTCGCTTTGATCCGCCGGTAATCCTCCACGATCTTTGAGGGAGGAACGGGCGGCCCCCACGTCCGTTTCCCCGTTTTGGGATCGGTGACGGGCTGGGCGTTGTCCGGCTCGTCGTCGTGCATCCACCCCACGATGGTCGGGTCGTCTCGGTGCGCCAGGCCGACCGCGTTCTGGTCGCAGATGACGGGCATCTTTGCAGCTTTGAGCGCGGCGAGCTGCTCCTCGGTCGGGCCTTTCCAGAGCCCGACGTAGAGGTTGATCCCGGCCTGCTGATAGCGCGGGGCGTTCTTCGGCTGCTGGAGCCACACCGCGATGGGGAAGTAGCCCGGATCGGCGGGAGGGCCGTTTTTCCACCGGGCGTAGGGCGTGCGGAAACCCGCCCCCTCTTTCCCCACTCCCGCGCTCCCGCTCATCCCGAGCAGCAGCGCCAGCACCCCGAAAGTCAACAGCTTTGTCATGGTGTATGTTTCAGGAAAGCCTTTCAGGCGTTCCCCCTCCTCCATAGCCCTTCCGCTCAGGAGGCAGGAATCGGGAAGCGATGGTCGGTCGCCCTCACCCCGTCGCTCACCTCCGTTCGCGACTGCCCCTCTCCCAATGCTGGGAGAGGGATCTGAGGAGTTCATGCTCTCTTCGGAGGAAAGTTCTACGGAATCCCTACAGATCGCTTCCATGGAATTCCGTACCGATCCGATCTTCCCCTCAGCGTTCAGCCTTCGGCTCCCCTCTCCCAGAATTGGGAGAGGGGCCGGGGGTGAGGGCCACCGCCTACTGCCTACTGCCCGCTGCCTACTGTTAAAGCCCCGTGTCCTGCTGCCGGAGGCCTTTGAGCGCGGCCAGCACCTTGTTCGGCGTGACGGGGAGGCTGCGGATGCGCGCCCCGCAGGCGTGGTAGACCGCGTTCGCCAGCGCCCCGCCCAGCGGGATCACCGGCGGCTCCCCGATCCCGATGACGCCGCGCTCCGGCTGGTCGGTGAAGATCACCTCGATCTCCGGCATCTCATAGGTGCCGGGGATCTTGTAATCCACGAAATGATCGTTCAGGAACCGGGCCGTGTTGCGGTCCAGCACCCGCTCCTCCAGCAGCGCGAATCCGATCCCGGCGATGACCCCGCCGTTGATCTGGCTTTCGGTCGCCATGCGGTTGATGACGAGGCCGCAGTCGTGGACGGCGACGACTTTGAGGGGCTGGACGCGCCCCGTCTCGGTGTCCACCTCCACCTCGATGAACTGGACGCCCGCCACGCCGCTCGACGAGAGGCCGGGGATCCACTGGCCCCGCGCGCTCACCTCTTCCATCCCGAGCCGCGCCGCCGCCTGCTTCCAGGAGATCGTCTTCGACTCGTCCCATTTCGCGTCCTTGCCCGCCGGGCCTCCCTGCGTGACCCTAATCTTCCCGTCGCGGAGGGCGAGCTGTTCGGGCTTCACGCCGAGTTTCGGCGCAATTTTCTCGAAGAGCTGCTGCTTGGCGAAGACTCCCGCCATCTTCGCCGCCGGGGAGACCGAGGCGCAGGTGGTGCTGCCGCCGGAGCCACCGGAGGGGCCGTACCGGGTCTCGCCGATCTTCGTGCTGATCTGGTTCGGCTGGAGGCCCAATTCTTCCGCAATGATGGCCGCGATGACGGTGCGGGTTCCCGTGCCGAGGTCCTGCGTGCCGCTGATCGCTTCCACGGAGCCGTCGGGGTGGATGTTGACGGTGACGGGGGTGCTCGGCCCGCCGCCGCCGCCCCAGGTGCAGGCCCCCAGGCCCATGCCGCGCTTCTTCGCGCCGTTGGACGCGCCGGGTTTCGGGTTGCGATTCGCCCAGCCGATGGCCTCCGCGCCCAGGCGGTACTGCCGGTGCCGGAGTTCGTTGGGGTCGTTCTTGATGCGGAACTCCACCGGGTCGATGCCCAGCTGGTAGGCCAGCTCGTCGACCATGACCTCGGTGGCGAAGCTCCCCTGCGGGTGGCCCGGAGCGCGCATCGCGCGGGCGCCGCCCCCGTTCGTAAACACGTCGCGCATGGTGCGGGACTGGTTCGGGACGCGGTAGACGTAGGGCGAGGGGTACCCCGCGCCGCCGTTGATCCCGCCGCTGCCGTACCCGTCGATCTCCCACGCGACGAGCTTGCCGTCCGCGTCCGCCGCCGCCTTGATCCGCTGGAGGCTGGAGGGGCGGTTCCCGGAGGAGTGGAATTCGTGGCGGCGGGTCATCATCATCTTCACCGGCGCGCCCGCCTTCTTCGCGAGCCGCGCCGCCATGACGCCTTCCACCCCCGCGCCGAACTTGCTCCCAAAGCCGCCGCCCATGTGGTGGGTGATCACGTTGATCTTGCTTGCGGGGATGTTGAGCGCCGTCGCGAGGTCCCCGCGCACGCTGTGAACGCCCTGGGTGGAGGCCCAGACGGTCAGTTCGTCATCGCCGTTCCACTGCGCCACGAGGCCGTGCGGCTCCAGGCAGACGTGGCAGATGACGGGGGTCTCGTAAGTGGCGGTGACGGTCGCTTTCGCACCCTTGAACGCCGCCGCCGGGTCGCCCTCGCGGCGAGTCTCCGGCTTGGGGTTGGCGTTCGGGCGGTCCGAGAAGACCTGCGGGGCACCCTTTGCGAGGGCCTGGTCGATGTAGGCGACGTGGGGGAGCGGCTCGTACTCGATCTTGATGGCGCGGCCCGCCTCCTCCGCCGCGTTCATCGAGGTCGCGGCGATCCCGACCAGCTCGTCCCCGTGGTAGAAGACTTCCTTCTTGTCGAGGGGGATGATCGCCTTGACGCCGGGCATCTTCTCCGCGCGGCTGATGTCGATGGACTTGATCCGGGCGTGCGCGAGGGGGCTCTGGAGGATGTAGCCGTGGAGCAGGCCGGGCAGGTTGATGTCGTAGGTGTACTTGGCGCGGCCCGACACCTTCTCCGGCGCGTCGAGGCGGACGATCCGCTTGCCGAGCACCGCGCTCTCCGACGGGGGGGTCCAGCTCGCGGAGCCTTCGGGGACCTCCACCTCGATCTCTTTATCGAAGCCGTTCTCGACGACGGTGATCTTGACCTTGGGCATGTTACGCCTCCCTCCGCGTCCGCCGGGCGGCGGCCAGGGTCGCCTCGAAGATCTTGGGATAGGTCCCGCAGCGGCAGGTGTTGCCCTGGCAGGCCCGCTTCACCTGCTCCAGCGTCGGGTTCGGGTTCTCCTGGAGGAACGTCGTGAGCGACATGATAAAGCCGGGGGTGCAGAAGCCGCACATCGTGGCGTCGTGGCTGACGAACTCCTCCTGAAGCGGGGTGAGGCCGGTCTTCGGGGTGAGGCCCTCGATGGTGGTGATCTGCTGCCCGTCCGCATCCAGCGC
The DNA here is from genome assembly GCA_019348365.1 of Armatimonadota bacterium. Taxonomy (GTDB): domain Bacteria; phylum Armatimonadota; class DTGP01; order DTGP01; family JAHWJO01; genus JAHWJO01. Next base: position 11,091 of record JAHWJO010000087.1, read on the forward strand.
GAGGGTCATGCAGGAGTAGCGCGGCTTACCGTTGATGTGAACGGTGCACGCCCCGCAGGAGCCGTGGTTGCAGACCAGCTTCGCGCCGGTGAGGTCGAGTTGGTCCCGCAGCACGTCGAGCAGGGTGGTGCGCGGCTCGACGGTCACTTTCTGGGTGCCGCCGTTCACCTTGAGGGTGACGGGCACGCGGCCTTTGGCGGACCGGACCGGCGGGATGGGGCCGGAGTCCACGCGGGTCGTCGGCGGGGTCTTCTTCAACGCCGGGGCGGCGACGGCGGTTCCCGCCGCCCCCATGCCGAGGCCCTTGAGGAGGCCGCGACGGGAGACGCGCCCGCGAGTGGAGTCTTTGGAATCGTCCATGGATGGGTCCTCTACTTCATAACCCCGATGCGCTTCCGGTCCGGAGGAGAGACTTTGGGAAGCCGTAAGGGGAGAACGGATCGGGTGGAGGAGAACAGGGAGATGGGGAAGCAACGGCGAAGGAGTCGCCGGGAAGCTGTATTTTTCTTCGCTCGCCGACGCCTTTATTCCTTCCGTCTCTCAGTCTGATATAGAAGGGTGAGATTATCAAGCGCAGGACTTACGCAAGAACTCTCTCCCGTATAGATACGAGCGGAGAGACTCCCTTATCTGTCCTTCAGACTCTCTTCTATGTCATTCCG
>JAHWJO010000088.1 GCA_019348365.1 Armatimonadota bacterium
TCACACCCTCGCCCCCGCATGATCGGCGTGTCCGGCGGCAATCCCAGCCGCTCCAGCGGCTCCGGCTCACCCGAAATCGTTTCGGCGCAATCCGGGCAGACCTTCCGCACCAGCCGCTGGGAGACGAGGGCGACGAGCGCTTCCGCCAGCGAGTCGGGGTCCACCCCCAGATCGAGCATCCGCCGTGCGGCGGCGACCCCGCTTACGGCGTGGATGCTCGCGATGACGAGGTGGCCCGTCAATGCCAGTTCGATGGCCTCATCGGCGATCTCCGAATCCCGGATCTCCTCAATAAGGATGATGTCCGGGTCCTGCGTCGAGGTGATCGTGCGAAGCGCCTCAACGTAAGACATGCCTCCCGCGCCCATCAGATCGAGCTGGTTCACGTTTTCGATGTCGTAGGGGACCCAGTCCCCCACCGCCAAGGCGTTCGCGTCGGGGGAAGCGGCGGCCTGGAGGAGCAGATAAGAGGTCGTCACCTTCCCGCTCCCGGTCGGGCCGGAGACGAGGAGGATCCCTGAGGGCTGCCGGATCCACTCGTCGTATCCCGGAATCCGCCGCAGCTCGTGGTCCGGCAGCCCGAACTGGCTGAGAATCCGGATCGTCATCCGCTCTCCGAACTTCATCAGGAGCGTCCCGGCCCGCAATTCGTACGCGCGGTCGTTCCGGGTGAGATGAAACCGACCGTGCTGAGGCCGATGGGTTTCCGTCAGGTCCATCCCCGCCCGGAGCTTGAGCCGCTGGAGCAGAGCGCCGCCCTGGGGTTCCGGCAATGAAGCGTAGGGGATCATCAGGCCGTCCACCCGGAGCCGGATCCGCATCCCCTCCCGATTCGGCTCGATGTGAATATCGCTCGCCTTTTGCTCGATGGCATCCCGGAGCAGGTCGTCCATCCGCTTCTCCACCGAAGGCTCGGAGGCGGCATCGGTGATCGCCAGCACCCGGCACGCGATGTCCATCTCTTTCAGGCAATCGCCGCATTGTGATATGTGCGCCTCGACCCGCTGGCGCGTGGACTCCTCCAGTTCGCCCTTGAGATAGCTGATCAACCGGTTCCGCACGGATTCGCACTCCGGCGGGAGTTCCGTTTCGCCTGACATGTCAGTCTCCTTCCACCAGATCGGCCAGGGATCGCCGCAGCCCCGCGAACGCCGCCGCCAGCCGCGACTTCACCGTCCCGTGCGGGATCTCCAGGATCTCCGCCGCTTCCCGCTGGCTCCATCCCTCGTAATGGCAGAGGATGAGCGCCATGCGCTGGGGTTCGGGGAGGGCCTGGATCGCCCGCCGCACCCGCTCGTCCCGGTAGCGGGCGAGCAGATGCCCGACGGGATGCGCCACGTCGGAAAATGAAAGACCGGCAAAATGCGCGGCGGCGTCCAGAGGGACCTGTTCAACGTTTTTGCGGGCGCGCTCGTTCAGCCAGTACCGCTTCGCGATTTGAAAGAGGTAGGTGGAGAACTTCGCGCAGGGGCGATACCGGTCCCGCGCCCGCCACAGGCGGAGGAAGGTGGCCTGCGCGCAATCCTCCGCGTCGTCCATGCTCCATGTGAGGGGGTAGAAGAACCGCAGGAGCGGCTTTCTCCACCGCCGCACCAGCTCGTCGAACGCTTCGATCTCCCCCGCCGCCACCCGCGCCATGAGATCAGTATCCGCAAGTGAGGAGTAGGAGCAGGGAGGTTCGAAAGTCATGGGGTGGCTCCACCGGCGGGGCGGACCTGATCATGCTCCGCCTCCAGGGACGTTCATGGATTAAACCGGTGGAACGACAAACGGTTCGGGGAATTTGGGAGTTGGGAAATTGGGGAGTTAGTGGTGCCTCTCAAATCGGGATAAATAACACTCCATTGCCGAAGATGAACAGAATGGAGAAACTCAACTCCCCAATGCTTCAATACGTCCAGTCGTTGTCTTTGGCAAGGGCGAGAATGCCCAGCAGGCTTTCGGGGTCGGGGCGACCGCGCGGCCCGCTCAGAATCCAGAACTGGGAGAGCTTGCCATACTGGTCGATGAGGTAGACGGAGCTCGCTTTGTAGACCGGGTAGCCGACTCCCTCGTCGGAATGGGGAAGGTAAACGTCGTAAGCCTCCCCCACCGAACCGTCTTCGTCGATGAGGATGCGCGGGCGGATCTGCCATGTGTCGCGGTATTGCCTGTGCGGCTCCCGGCCTCCCCGGACCATGAACACCAGCTCGGTGTTCATGCCGTTGATGATATGGTTGAACGTGCTCCAGAGGGCGAACTCGCCCCGCGTGGTGTGTCAGTAAACGCCCCGGCAGGTGTGGATAATGACCATCTTCCCGCGATGATCCGAGAGCTTCCAAAGCTTCCCGTCGGTATCGTACAGCTCGATGTCCGGCGCATCCTGCCCGTTGATCAGTTTCGGCATGATTCCCTCCTGAAGATGAAGAATTACAGCTTCTGAATTCTCTTCAGAGCATACATCAAACCGAGGAGGAGTCTCAATCGCGCCGGGCGCGCCGATCAGATCGCTACAAGGAGCAGAGTCAGTCCAAATATCGCCGCCAATACCAGCGTGCCGCAGCCCACTAACCGCGTGATGCATCCTGCCGGAGATTCCATCTGTTGATCCTTTCCTATAAGGGACAGCGAGAAAGCTGGGGGTTCAGAGAACCGGATGGACTATTCCGGCGCTGGACAGATGTGAACGGATCGCTACCGGGAGTATTCCGGGATCTCGAACAGACGCCCTTCGCCGGGGCCGAGCCGCACTTCGTACCGGGCAGGGAACTTCAGGTCCGTGCGGAGGAGATTGTCGCTCACCTCCCCGTCCAGTTGGTGCTCGACCAGTTGACGCATCTTGCTCTCGTTGAAGCGGAAATCCACCCGCGCATACCGGTTCGGTTCCCGGTTGACGACCCAGAGAAAGAGGTTCCGCTTCGGCCCGTCGAAGATGCCGACCGTGGCTGGCCCGCCCACCGCTTTCGTGATGAGAGGATGAGAGAGAGCTTTCGTCCCTTTGGGGAGCGGATTGACGTTCTTCGATCCCTCACCTCTCGCGTCTTCAGGCGGAGCCGGGACGATCTGGTACACGCCCTGCGAGCGGAGCGGCATCAGGATCGGCGCGAGGTTCCGGATCTGCTCGTTCAGGCGCTGCACCCATTCGTACCGGGCGCGCGTCTTCCCTCCCAGTGCAACGATCCCGTCGAAATGCTTCTCCGCGCCCGGGTCGGGAGTCCAGTAGGTGAAGTAGAAGATGCCTTTTGCGCCGTACGCCAGCGAGGTGAACACCTGGTTCCGCATCTCGGTCTCGGTGGGGCTACGGTACGCGCCTTCGATCCCTTCCGCCTGCACGATGGACCAGAACGGGATCCTGCGATCCAGGGAATGACGGCGGATGATCTCCAGGTTCTCCAGGTAATCGGGCCGGTCGCCGGAGGTGAGAAACGGATAATGATCGAAGACGAGGACCTCCGGCTTCACCGTATCGAGGTACTGCTTCACGTACTGGTCGTAAGTGGGCGCGCCGAGCTGGTCCGGGGTCGCGTAGGTGGGGAACAGGTTGATGAGCGCGAGCCGCTTTACGTCCGCCTTCTTCAGCGCGTCCACGGTCGCGCGCAGGGCCGGGAACTGGGAGGCGTTCGGCTCGTCCATCACGAGGAAGCCTTCCAGCGCCGGGTGGCTGTTCTCCTTCACGACCGCGCCCACATTCGCTGCCTTGCCGCCATAGATACGGTCGTCGAGGACGATGGCGTTCATCTTATTCTGGCGACTCAGATCGAGCATCTTCCGGTTCAGATCGGGACGGTTGATCCCGTTGCCGCCCAGTGTGGTGGTGAAGCCCGCGCGGGCGATCTCGGCGTACCGCTCTGCCGTAGTCTCCGCCGGGGGCGGGGGGGACCAGAAGCTGATGACGAATTCTTTCTGCTTCCAGGCGTGGGCCGGGAGCGCAGCGAGTGCAGCGGCGGCAATGGCAACAGTGATGAGCGGACGGCGGTAAAACGACACGGTTTCTCCCTCTCTATGCAAATAGACCCGATGCATTTTAACACGCCCGCGAGTCTTCCGGTGGAAGCGTTCGGCTCAAAGGGGCATCATCGAGGGTGAGCGGGGTTATTCCGGCACGATTCCGAAGCGCCCCTCGAAGGCTTCACCCGGAGACAGGACCTCTAACCCCCATTCGGGGTGGTTGAACGCGTCGGTGGCGCACGTCATCGGCTCGATGGCGAGGGCGCGGCGGGCATGAGGCTCGGGGATGGCATCTCCGGTGTACACGACGATGTACCGGAAGGAGTCGTCCATCCAGACCGTCACGCTGCGTCCCGTATCTGGATCTCGCATCCTTGCCCGCGCGAGGCCATCCCCGTCTCTTTGCAATCCGGTGTAGCAATGGTTGAAACGGGTCTCCCCCACGCGGCGGAACTCGCGGAAGTCCATCTCCGTTCCCTCCACCGGGATCAGGTTGCCCGTGGGAACGAGCGTCGGCTCGAATTCGAGATACTGATTCGCGGGGATCAACGCTTCAGCATCCTCTACGGTATCTGTGCCCACCGTGAAGTAAGGGTGAAACCCCGCCCCGACCGGCGCATTCCGATCCCCGGCGTTCCGGATTCGGAACTCGCAGGCCAGGCCGTCCCCCTCCAAACGATACGCCATCTCCACGCCGAGGGAGAAGGGATAGCCTTTATCGGCGTACGCCTCGGCGCGGATCTGCGTCCGGAACCGTACTTCGCTCTCCGAGGACTGCTCGTGTTCCCATGTGATGCCGCGCAGGAAGCCATGGATGGCGTTTGGCCCCTCTTTATCGTTGCGCTCCATTTGAAAGGTGTTGCCCTGAAAGGTGTAGCGCCCGTCCTTGATCCGGCTGGGGAAGGGGATCAGGACATCCCCCTGGCCGCCTTTCTTGTTCGCGCCGCCGGAATAGCCCCAGACGACCGCCGTTTCTGAACCGCCATCGTCCAGAAAATACCGCCGCAGCGCGGCCCCGTACGGCGACACGACGGCCCTCTGGGAGCCGTGTCGCAGGGTGATTTCGACATCTTCCGGTGCAGGCATGAGTCAAATCCTTTCAAGGGGTATATATGGGTCCGTATGCCCGTATGCCTCGATCGCCCGCTGGAGCGGTTAACTTGTCATGGAATCGTATTCGGCAATCAGGATGTTCATATCAATCGGCAGCGGATCTGTCACGGTCCGCCGGCAATTCGCGGAGCAGGGCGATGCGGGTGCGCTCGTAAGTTTCCCGGAGGCGGGGCAGCAGATCGAGGGGGCGGGGCGGTCCGCCCGACTCCGCTGCGGTTTCGATCTCCCGCGCCGCCTTCGCCAGCGCTTCCGCACCCAGATTGGCGCAGCTTCCCTTCAGGGTATGGGCGGTGCGCTTCATCCGGTCGGTTTCTCCCCGCTCCGCCGCCTCGCGGATCTCCTCGATCCGAAGCGGCGTGTCTTCGAGGAACAGCGCGACCAGTTCGGTGAGGATGTTCGGCTCCCCCTCCTCCTGCAACCCCCGCAGGCCGTCCAGAGACTCCCCGTTCAACAAGCGTTCTTCCCCCGGTCCGCCCGTGCTTTCCTCCCCCTCCGCCCCGGTGTTCTGAACGAGCTTGGAGGTCCAATTCCGGAGGATGCGGTTCAATTCGTCGGGCTTGACGGGCTTGGCGATGTAGTCGTCCATCCCGGCCCGGAGGCACTTCTCACGGTCGCCTTCCAGGGCATGGGCCGTCATCGCGATGATGGGGATGTGGCGGTCTCCCTCTTCTTCTTTCCGGCGGATCGCTTCGGTCGCCTCGTAGCCGTCCATCTCCGGCATCTGGCAGTCCATCAGGATCAGGTCGTAGGGGATACGATCCAGCACTTCGAGGACTTCCTGCCCGTTCGCTACCGCATCCGCCGTGTAGCCGAGCTTCTGAAGCTGGCGCAGCGCGACTTTCTGGTTGACCGGGTTATCCTCCGCCACGAGGATGCGGATCGTCTTGTCGTGCCGGTCGAGCGCCGGGGTCCGGGCATCCGGCGGGGCATCTTCCACCGAATCGGGGGCGGGGGAATCTTTCCTCTCCGGGCCTGCGTCCCCGGCCATGACGGTCGCGAGACAGTCGTAGAGCTGGGACTGCTTGACGGGCTTGGTAAGGTGCGCCAGGATTCCGGCGGCCCGCACCATTTCGTTGTTCCGCCAGCCGAGGGAGGTCATCATCACGAGGCGGGACGGCGCAAGCTGGGGGTCGGACTTGATGATGCGCGCGAGCATGAGCCCGTCCATCTCCGGCATCTGCATATCGAGGAGGACGAGGCTGTAGGGATCGCCGGAACCGACTTCCTGCCGGAGGAGGTCCAGCGCTTCCGCCGCGCTCGCCGCCGATCCGCTCCGCATACCCCACGAAGAGACCTGCTGCTCCACGATCTTGCGGTTCGTCGCGTTGTCGTCCACGATGAGGACCCGGATCCCCGCCAGCTCCCCACGACTCTGCGGGGTCGCGTCCGCATGCGACTGCTTCTGCAGCGGGACGACGAACCAGAAGGTGGAGCCTTTGCCCGGCTCGCTCTCCATCCCGATCTCCCCGCCCATCATCTCCACGAGCTGGTGGGAGATGGCGAGGCCGAGGCCGGTGCCGCCGTACTTCCGGGTCGTCGAGCCGTCGGCCTGGGAGAAGGGCTGAAAGAGGATCTTCTGCGTCTCCTCCGAAATTCCGATCCCCGTATCGGTGACGGCGAACCGGATCCAGGCCGTGCCGTCCTGATCCCGCTCCTTCGTGACGCTCACCACGACCTCGCCCTCTTCGGTGAACTTGACCGCGTTGCTGATCAGGTTGGTGAGCACCTGCCGCAGCCGGCCCGAATCGCCGCGCAGTCGGGTGGGCACGTCGCTGTAGATGATCTCGGCGAGTTCGATCTTCTTCGATTGCGCCTGCTCCGCCAGCAGGTCCGCCACGCTCTCCACCACCCCGCGCAGGTCGAAGTCCACTGATTCCAGCGTCATCTTGCCCGCTTCGATCTTGGAGAAGTCGAGAATGTCGTTGATGATGGTGAGGAGCGCGTCGCCGGAGTGGCGGACGGTTTCGGCGTACTCGCGCTGCTCGGGGGTGAGGCGGGTGTCGAGCAACAGGCCCGTCATCCCGATGATGCCGTTGAGCGGAGTGCGGATCTCGTGGCTCATGTTCGCCAGGAATTCCGCCTTCATCCGCGCCGATTCCAGGGCTTCGTCCCGCGCCCGCGCGAGCGCCTCCTCCATCTCCTTACGCTCGGAGATGTTCTGGATCTGGGCGATGAAGTAGAGGGGGCGGCCCTCCGAATCCCGGACCAGCGAGGAGTTGATGAGCGCCCAGATAACGTGTCCCTGCTTGTGGAAGTACCGCTTCTCGATCTGGTAGTTCGGGATCTCTCCGGCGAGAAGCTGTCTCGCTTTTTCCACGCTGGTCTTCAGGTCGTCCGGGTGCGAGATGACCCGGAAATTCATCGAGCGCAGCTCCTCTTCGGAATAACCGGTGATCTCGCAGAGGGCGCGGTTGACCTGGAGCCACCGCCCGTCGAGCGAGACCAGGGCGACCCCGATGGGGGCGTTGTCGAATGCGCCCCGGAACCGCTCCTCGCTCTCCCGCAGGGCGGCTTCGGACCGCTTGCGCTCGGTGATGTCGGTGAACAGCCCCAGCACGCCGATGACCTCCCCGGCGTCGTTCATGACGGGCGCTTTCATCACCTCGACGAACCGCTCCTGCCCCTGGGAGACGTTGCGCTCCTCCACGACGATGGGCACCCGGGTCTCCATAACGTGGAGGTCGTCGGCGCGATACTTCGCGGCGAGCTCCCGGGGGAAGAGGTCGAAATCGGTCTTGCCGATCAGCTCGACAGGGAACATGCCGAGATCTTCGGCGAACTGGTCGTTGACGGAAATGAACACGGAATCCCGGTTCTTGAAGAAGACTCGCTGGGGCAGTGCAGCGAGCAGGGTCCGGTTGCGCTCCTCGCTCTCGCGGAGGGCAGCGTCAGCCTGCTTGAATTCGGTGATGTCGCGGGAGATGCCGAAGGTCCCGATGATGTTGCCGTCCTGGTCGCACAACGGCATCTTGGTGGTCGAGGCCCAGGTGACGCGGCCGTCCGCCCAGGTCTCGCGCTCCTCCTTCTCGATCAGCGGCTCGCCGGTTTCCAGGACCCGCTGTTCGTCCCGGAAGGCTTCCTCGGCATGCGCGCTCTTGAAGAAGTCGAAATCGGTCTTGCCCACCGCTTCGGACGGGTCGTCGATCCCGAACCAGTCCGCCAGCGCCCGGTTGACGCGGATGAAGCGGCTCTCGCGGTCCTTGAAGTAGACATGATCGGGGACATTGTCGAGGAAGCTGTCGAGGAGGTAGCGTTCCCGGAGCAGCTCCGCCTCGGTCTGTTTGCGCTCCGTTACGTCGGTGCAGACGCCGACGGCGAGCCACTGGTCCGGCCCCCTCCGCTGGAGTGAAACCTCTTCGCTGATCCACCGCTCCCGCCCGTCTTTGTCCAGCGTGCGGAACTCCTGCCGGTAGCCGGACTGTCCGGACCGCAGCGCCGCTTCCGCGCGTGCGTCGGTCTCTTCGCGGTCGCCGGGGAGGCGGCGCTGGTACCAGGCATCGAAGTACGATTGTCCGGGCGGAATTTCGAGGGGGACGACCTGCTGGGCGGCCTCTTCGTCGGAGAGGCTCATGTCCCATTGTAACACCCCGTCCACCTCGCGGATGTGCGCTTTCCAGAGGATGCAGCGGGCGTGCTTCATCACGTTGTCCAGCTCCAGCTCCGCCCGTTTCCGGTCGGTGATGTCGGTGCAGACTCCCACCGCATGCCAGTCTCCCGGCTCCCGCTGCTCTAGCGAGACGTTCTCGGCCAGCCACCGCTCCTCTCCGTAACGATTGTGGCATCGGAATTCCTGACTATAGGAGGAGAGCCCCGACCGGAGGGCTTCCATGCAGGTCTCGTGCATCCGGAGGTCGTCTTCGGGGTGGCGGCAGTTCAGCCAAGCCTTCGTGTAGGTGGTGTCGGGGTCCAGTTTCAGGGGGAGAACGTGCTGGGCGGCCTCTTCATCGGAGATCTTCAGATTCCAATCGTACCGGCCTCCCTCTTCCCGGATATCCGAGTGCCAGATGATGCAGCGGGCCTGCTGCATCACGTCCTGCAGCTCCTCCTGGGTGCGCTTGCGGTCGGTGATGTCGAAGCAGACGCCGACGGCGCTCCAGTGGTCCGGCCCCTGCGGCTCCAGGGAGACGTTTTCGATCAGGTAATGGAGGTGGCCCTCCTTATCGATACAGCGGAACTCCTGAGTGTATTTCGTTTTGCCGCTTTCGATGGCGACCTCGGCGGTCTCCCCCATCTGAACGTTGTCTTCGAGGGGGCGGCTGGCGAGCCACTTTTCCGTGTAGCTTTCGCCGGGTCCGACTTCCAGCGGAACGATCCGGTTCGCGGCAGCCTCATCCGACACCCGGATCTCCCAGTGATAGCCGTCGTCGCGGCGCTCGACCGTCCCATGCCAGAGGATGCACCGGGCGCGCTGGGTCACGCGACGGAGCACCTCTTCAGTGCGCTTGCGGTCGGTGACGTCGGTGCAGACCCCGACGGCGCTCCAGCGGCCCGGCCCCTTCGGCTCCAGCGTGACGGTTTCCTGAAGCCAGCGTTCCTCCCCAAAGCGGTTGGTGCAGCGGAACTCCTGCCGGTACGACTCTTCGCCGGTTCTCAGGGCATGGCTGCTCCGTTCTTCCACCCGCCGATTGTCCTCGGGAGAACGGCTCAGCCACCAGGCATCCTGAAAAGAGATTCCAGAGGAAAGATCGAGGGGAAGGACGTGCAGCGCCGCCTCTTCATCGGAAAGGCGGAGTGACCAGTGGAAGTCGCCGTCGCGCTCCTCGATGTACCCGTACCAGAGGATGCACTGCGCCCGCCGGGTGACGTACTCCAGCTCGCTTTCGGCTTTGTCGCGTTCGGCGACGGCTTGGGTCAGCTCCAGGATGTTGCGGCGCAGCTCGAGCTGGGTGATCACCTGGTCGGCGAGGGCCTTCAGCGCATCCTGCTGTTCGGGGCTGACCTCGCGGGGCATTCGGTCCATGACGCAGAGGGTTCCAATGACCTGGCCGTACGGGGTGACGAGCGGCGCGCCCGCGTAAAATCGGACGGGGGGTTCGGAGGTAACGAGCGGAAGATGGGCAAAGCGGGGGTCCGCTGCCGCATCCGGGACGATCAGGGGCTCGGATAACCGGAGGGTGTGCGCGCAGAAGGAGGACGAGAGGGCGGTTTCCTCGTCCTCCAGGCCCACTTTGGATTTGAACCAGAAGCGGTCGCCGTCCACGAAACTGACGAGCGCTATCGGCGCATCGCAGAGGAACGCTGCCAGCCGCGTGATGTCATCGAACGCCTTTTCCTGCGGCGTGTGGAGGATTCTGTATTGTTGAAGGGCTTCCAAGGGTACGTTCAGGCTCCGTTCAAGATCTGTACTTCGGACGGCGCTGAGGGGATCGAAGTTCCGTCCGGCGAGCCGGATGGCTGTGAGTCTTACTTGGTGTGTGGGTGTGTGGGTGTGTGGGTGGGAAGGTAAATGTGACTTCCAGAGATCGCCCCATCGCAGGCGCTTCATCCTGTATGAAACGAAACTACTCCGCTGAGGACACCTCTCCACCAACTCACCAACTCACACACCCACTCCTATTTCGATAGTGCCAAAATAAAGGACAAGACTCCCCCGCAAAGGAATGCAGGCGTGACACTCCCTTCTCCCTCAGGAACGCCGCCATGACCTTTCCACGCTCACCGCTCGACTCCTCCAGACGAGGCTTCACGCTCATCGAATTGCTCGTCGTCATCGCCATCATCGCGATCCTGGCGGCGATCCTCTTCCCCGTCTTCGCCAAAGCGCGGGAGCGCGCCCGGCAGACGAGCTGCGCCAGCAATATGAAGCAGATCGGCATCGCGCTGCACGCCTACTTTTCCGATTGGGACGACACGCTGCCTCCCCTGGAGGTCTACATCACCTACGGCGATGGGAAGGGTTGGACGGAGCGGGTGCGCTCGTACAACAAGTCGCTCACCCTGTTCCAATGCCCGTCGGATTACCATAACTTCTCCTACGGGATGAACTGGGGCGCGACGAGCAGCAACCGGGGAACCGTGGACTACACCGCCGAAGTAAAGCTGGCGGACGTGAAGAACCCGGTGAAGCTGATCCATATCTTCGACTGCAAGGGGTCCGGCACGCGGCAGATCGACACCTCGAAAGGCAGCTCCGGGAATCCGCAGGACACCGGGGATACCGACATCACCAACGAGTGCTGCCCACCCCAAAGAGACCGAGACGTGTACGACGGGGGCAGCAATCGTCGGCAATCGCGCCCGTGGGACGAGCAGCAGCGATGGCCGTGGCTCAACTGGCCCGGACGGCACAACGGCGGTAACAACTTGCTCTTCCTGGACGGTCATGTGAGGTGGTTTTACGACTGGCAGGACGACGCGATGACCTTCGACCCGCTGGAAGGCTGATCGGAGTTCCGAACAGTTTCCGATGGTGTTCCCCTTCAATTGACACTCGGAAGGCCATTTGCTACCCTCCAACTGATATCGGATTGCCGTCGGAGATTGAGGTCGGCGCAGTCGTTCCCTCACCTCACCTTTGTTGGGTAGGGATTCTTGAGAACGGTACTACATGGAATTAATTGATCCATGAGCAGCTTCGGCTCCCCTCCCCGCGTCGGGGAGGGGCCGGGGGAGAGGTTCCCCCTCCCTCCTACCGAGAACCTTCTTCATCTGATCCACTCCCCTCTTCGAACCTCCCACCCCCTCCGCTTATGGCT
>JAHWJO010000513.1 GCA_019348365.1 Armatimonadota bacterium
AATCTGCGCCTCGATGAGGAGGACGTTGATGCGCGGTATCCAGTACGTCTTCCCCTCCCTTTCGAGCGTCAGCCATTCGGCATCCGCCCCCCGTAGCATCCCGTAGAGATAGACGCTCGCCCCATTCCATTCCTGCGTCGTCGGAGGGACCGGCAGGCTGGCGCCGGCCCCCAGAGCGTCCCGGCGGAACTGAATGATGACGTTCTGGCCGACGGGCAGGCTCGATTGGACATTACACCCCGCCATGGCGAGGGACAGGACTCCACCCACAAGAAGGAGCGCCCGTGATCGTTTCATCTGTCCGCGCCTTTCTGAAAAATGCCGGCCCTCATCCCTCTCCCGATTGGCCCCTCCGAACGGAGAATTGATTTGCGCGGCGGTAAGTCGTCACTCGCTCTCCAGCGTGCGGATCGTCCGGGGTTCTCGCGCTTCCATCGGGGAGGCATCCCGTTGCGCCGCTTCCAGTTTCCGCCGCATTTCGTAATCCCCGCCGATCACCAGGTCCTGGAGCGTGAGGATGCGATTCTCCATCTCGGCCATGCGCCGCTTCATCTCCTCCATCTCCCGGTCGTCTTTCCGGCCCCGGTTCTTGCCGGGCGCATGAGGGACCGTGATCCAGAAAAAGGCGAGGATCGACAGGCAGATGACCACCGTCGTCATGAAACCCCAGAACACCGTATCCAAACCCATCCCGCACCTCCTGATAACTTTTCGTCATCCGTTTCCGTCGTTATGATGCCCGATTGTTTTCATGATGCCCGGTTGGAAGCGAGCATTACAAACCGCCTTTTCATTGCCGCACGGCAAGCGAGGCGAAACAGATCTGTTCCATCGCTGAGCGATTTCACTACAATGATGGCGTCATCTTCCAGTCATCCATGACTATCGATCACCGAACGGGGGAGAGAGCATGCCTGAACCGTCCAGCGAGCGCGTTTTCGTCTACATCGGCACGTACACGAAGCAGGAGAGCGAGGGGATCTACATCTATCGAATGGACCCTTCCACCGGAGAGTTGAGCAAGGCCGGCGTTGCGCCGGGCGTGGTCAACCCGTCGTTCCTGGCGATAGAGCCCCGGCGGCCTACCCTCTACGCCGTCTGCGAGGTGGCGGATTTCAACGGGCAGCCTGCCGGAGCCGTCAGCGCCTTCCTCATCGATCGGGAGACGGGGCAGCTCAACGCCCTGAACGCACAATCCTCCAGAGGCGGCGGCCCCTGCTACGTCAGCATCGACCATTCGGGAGAGTTCGCGTTCGCGGCGAACTATGGCGGCGGGAGCGTCTGCATGCTTCCGATCCATGAGGACGGGAGCCTCGGAGAAGCGACCGGGTTCGTGCAGCACGAAGGCTCCAGCGTCAACCCCGAACGGCAGAAGGAGCCGCACACCCACTCCATCCTCCCCGACCCGACGAACACCTACGTTCTCTCCGCGGACCTCGGGATGGATAAGATCCTCATCTACCGGATGGACAAGGAGGACGGGAAGCTCGTCCCCAACGACATGCCCTGGGCCAAGGTGAAACCGGGAGCCGGACCTCGCCACCTCGCATTCCACCCCAGCGGGCGGTACGTCTACGTCATCAACGAAATCGACAACACGGTGACGGCGTTCCGCTACGACGCCTCGCGGGGGTCGCTGGAGGAGATCCAGACCCTCTCCACCCTGCCGGAAGACTTCACGGGCAAAAGCTCCTGCGCGGAGATCCTCGTCGCGCCGTCGGGCCGGTTCGTCTATGGCTCCAATCGCGGGCACGACAGCATCGTAATCTACCGGATCGATGAAGGCACGGGACGGCTGGAGCTCGTGGGCCACGAATCGGTGAGGGGCAAGAACCCGCGCAACTTCAACCTCGACCCGTCGGGGGCGTTCATGTACGTCGCCAACCAGGACACGGACAACGTCGTCGCCTTCCGGGTGGATTCGGAGTCGGGCCGCCTCGCGCCGACGGGCCATGAGATCCGCGTCTCCATGCCGGTCTGCGTCAAGATGATCGCGCTCGCCTGAGAGGGCCTCCGCCGACCCTCTTCTGACGCCGGGGGCGCGTGTATTCAGACGCACGGGTTTGGGTATAAAAGTGGGTAGCACCAACATGCCCCCTCCGGGCCACCCTCATACAGGTGACTTTCGCCGCCGCTACGGAGTCCGACTGCATGGCACGAATCGACCTCTATTCCATCGAGTACTGTCCCTTCTGCTCCGCCGCCCGGGCGCTCCTCGAGCGCAAGGGGCTCGATTATACCCACCACGATCTTTCCGACCTCTCCGACCGGGATCTTCGCCAGAAGATGCTGGAGCTGGCCGGGCGCACCACCGTGCCCCAGATCTTCATCAACGACCGGCACATCGGCGGCTACACCGACCTCGACGCCCTCGACCGGAGCGGGGAGCTCGACCGCCTCCTCCAATCCAGCGGCGATTAAGAACTGCGTTGAGCGTTGAGCGTTGAGCGTTGAGCGTTGAGCGTTGAAAACAACGGCCCTGCACGTTTTGTCACGGGGATGCACGGATGTTCACCCGAAATTTACCGCTGCCATACTCAACGCCCAACGCCTAATGCCCAACGCTCAAACCCCAGAGGTTTTACATGTCCCGACGGATCATCGAGCGCCCCGCATACGCCACTCAAATCTGCGATTCTCTCCGGGAAGGGAGGGAAAAGGCTCTCCGGACCCTGTCCGGCGGCGAAGCCCTGAGTCGGGCCCTCTCCGACGTGATGGATGATGCCATCCGGCGGATGTATGAAGCCGTCTGCTCGGAAGTGGGGGGGAACTTCTCCGGCAGCGATCCGAGTACGCCCTCCCTCGTCATCCTCGCCTCGGGGGGGTACGGGCGTCGGGAGCTTTCCCCCGGCTCCGACATCGACATCACGTTCGTCCCCTCCGAAGAAGGCCACCCCCTGCTCGACGACGTCGTCCGGCGGATGTACCTCCTTCTCATGGACGTGGTCACCGTGGGCGCGGAGCTGAAAGTGGGCTACTCCTATCGCTTGATCGAAGAGTGCGACGGGCTGGAGCACCCCACCCAGACCTCCCTCCTCGACGCCCGTCCCGTCGCCGGGAGCGTCGCCCTCGCTCACCGCTTCTCCGACGCGCTGATGGAATACCTCCGCCCGGCGGCGTTCGCCTTCCACAAGGACCAGGAGCGCCGGGAGGCATGGGAGAAATTGGGCGGCAGCGTCTACGTGCTGGAACCCAATCTCAAAGACGGACTCGGCGGGATTCGGGATTACCAGGCGGCGGGGTGGATCGCCCGCGCCCGGTATCAACTCCGCAGCGAGATGCTCTGGCAGGAGTTGAGGGGGCTGCGGCTCCTCTCCGACCGCGACCTGGAAGAGATCCGGCAGGCCCGCGAATTCCTCCTGACGGTCCGCCATCAGCTTCACCTCGTCTGTGGGCGGCAGAACGATACCCTCACCGCCGAGCGTCAAGAGATCATGGCGGAACGTCTGGATTTCTCCTCGGATGGGGAGGGGGTTCCGGTCGTGCGGTTCATGCGGCGGGTCTACGAAGCGATGGCGGTCCTCCACCGCGCGTACCTCCGTATCTCCGAAGCCTGCCTGGAC
>JAHWJO010000514.1 GCA_019348365.1 Armatimonadota bacterium
TGGTCCAATTCGGGAAGGAGAACGTCATCGCGATCCTCGCCCACAACGGCACGGGGGATTTCGGGATCACGCAGCAGGAGCGCACCGTCCGGTTGCGGATCGAGCCCGGTGCGGTGACTCCCCCCGTCGGCTGCAAGGGGAACGTGAACACCGATAAGGACATCAACATCACCGACGCGGTGGCCATGCTTACCCACATCGTGTCGGGCGGGGATGTCACCAAAGGCGCCCTCACCGGCGATGCCCTCCAGAACGCGGATATCGACGGCCAGGGCGGGGTGAATGTCCAGGACGTCGTGCTCCTGTTGCAGGCCATCGTCGGGCTCGAACCGGGCAAGGCGGCGGTCAACAACCCCACCCTCAAGTGCCCCTGAGCGGCATAAGCCCTTCTAAAGAGCAGGAATGGCCTCCGGTAGCCCGGAGGCCATTCCTGACGATGATTTCAGAAAGAAAGGCAGTGATGAGCTTTACACCCACCTGAACCATCGTCTCAAGCAAGAAAGAGAACCCGGATGAAAATATAAGGCACTATCGAGAACTGTTTGGGTGATCGTCGACCGTCCGGCGTTCAAACACCGGTGCAGGCAGAATTTCCGCCCCCGCCCGGCGTTCAAACTGGACCCACACGATTCCCAATAGAACCTCTTTTGGGGTGCTCCACCGGACTCTCGGTCGCATCCACGACCCTCCCTCGCACACCTCCTCATCGGTTCCGCCCTCCCGCACGGCCTTCTTGCCCGGCAGGCGGAACTTCTCGGAGGCGATCCAGGCGTTCTCGACCCTCTGGAGGATCCGGCAGACGGTCGATTCACTCACGCCGAACTCGACGCCGAGGTGGAACTGGGTGCGATACTCCCGCCCATACAACAGGGCCACCATCAGGGGGTCCGCCAGAGAGAGCTTTCGAGGACAGCCAAAGGCACGGAACTCCTCCGTCAGAACCTCCAGCATGGCTTCGAACGTCTCCGGCTTCACCACTTCATATCTCACGCCTCCATTCCCTACTCTTTTCTGACTTTTGCGAGAGGTCTATTCGGATATTTCCATTATGTCCTCCCGTGCGTACGCGAGGGGTCTGACCGTACGGGAGCGAGTCGTTCGGCCCATGAGAGAGGCTTTTGTACAGGAGAGTGTCTTTCGTCCTCGAGGGCAGATTCCTCACTCCGCTCGGAATGACATAAGAGAATCGGAATGACATGGAAGAGAGTCGGAATGATTCGGAATGATAGGGAAGGGAGTCTCTCCGCTCGGAAGAACTCCGGAGAGAGTTCCTGCATAATTTCTAGCCCTTAAATTCCATTTCAGTCTATCCCGACGCCCCCATCCAAAATCCAAATCGCTAGACTTCTTCCGCCAGGATCAGGGCTTCCGCGAGGTCTTTCATCGGCTTGCGGGTCTTCATGCTCTGGATCTGGATGCGGCGGAACGCTTCGGGCTCCGAGAGGCCGTACTTCTTCATCAGGATGCCTTTGGCGCGATCCACCAGCTTGCGAGTCTCAAGGGCGTCCTCCAGTTGTCCCACCTTCTCTTCGATCTCGATATATTCCCGCCAGCGCGAGAGCGCCACTTCGACGGCCGGGAAAAGGTCGGTCTCCTTGAATGGCTTGACGAGGTAGTTGAACACCCCGGCGTTCTTCGCGCGCTCGATGAGGTCGCCCTGCCCATAGGCGGTGAGGATGATGACGGGGGCGATGCGCTCGCGGGAGATGGCCCCGGCGGCTTCGATGCCGTCCTTGCCGGGCATCTTCACGTCGAGGAGGATGAGGTCGGGCCGCAGCTGGCGGGCGAGGGTGACGGCGGTCTCGCCGTCTCCGGCCTCGCCGATCACCGTGTGCCCCATATTTTCAAGAAGCTGCCTCAGGTCGAGCCGGATGATCGGCTCGTCATCGGCGATCAGTATGCGTAACGGTTCCACGCCGTCTCCCTCCGTTATAGTTATCGAATGTTATTTATCGGTACGATTGAGGTAAGAACATCCTGACATACATGACAATTAGGTAGCATCATCCGGAGGGATGATGCGGTGTTGCGACGAAATCTCAATGTCGGCGGAATCGGGGAAGGAATGCAAGAGGAACCCGATTCTATCCCGTGAGGAAGGCCTTGTCAAACGAGGGGCTTCTTCGACGGACAAGCCTGGGGCCTTACAGTAAGCCTCGACCCTTTGCCGGCCTGCTCGCCTGAATTGCTCGCCTGTGTCCCACCGCCGTTGTAGCAAGGGCACATCCTGTACCTTATGGAATCTTACCTCTGAATAATTAAACGAAAACCGAAGGAAATCGCCCCAGATGTCCGACTCCCCTGCCTCGACCATCGATCTTGCAGAACTCCCGCCGGAAGAAGTAGCGTCACGTTCCCCCCTGCTGCCGTTGCTCGGGTCGGCGCTATTGTACCTGTTTCTGTACTACCTGATCACCTCCACCCGGTTCATGCCGTTCCTCGAACCCTGGGGAAAGAGTCCGATCATGGGCTGGGCGGGGCTGTTCATCTCCCTCGTGCCCATGATGCTGCTCCAGCTCCTTCTCGTCCGGTACCTGTCGGCATGGGAGGGATCGCTGGCGGCGCGCATGGGGGTGTTCCTTGCATCGGCCGCCATCTGGGGCAGCCTGATTCTCCTGTTCAGCCGGGTGGGAGGGCCGCCGGGGATGTTCCTGGACCTGGTGCTGGGACCGTGGACCAACCTGTCGCTCATCGCCGCGACGGTGCTGCTCGGCGCCTTCATCTCCCTCGCCGTCAAGGACGCGCCGCTCCTGCTGCCGGTGCTGCTGGTGGGCGGGATCGTCGATTACTGGGGAGTCTACTACGGCACCACGCATCAGGTCATCAAGAACGCGCCGCAGATCGTGGAGCGGGTCTCAGCGAAGGTGCCGTCCGTGAGCTTCGGTGGTATCTACGTGCCTCCCACCACTATCGGGCCGGGGGACTTCCTGTTCCTGGGGATCTTTTTCGCCTGCATGTACCGATTCGGGTTCGACGTGAAGCGGACGTTCTGGATGTTCTACGTCCTGCTGCTGGTTTCGCTCGTCCTCGTCAACGTCTTTCCGATCCCCATCCCGGCGCTGGTCCCGATGGCGGTCGCGATGCTGGCGGTCAACTGGCGGAAGCTCCGCCTCAGCCGGGCGGAGCTGTACGCCACGGCTTATGTCCTGGCGTTCCTGGTGGTGCTGCTCGTCGGTGTGACGGTATCCGGCGTCTTCAAGAGGTGAATCGCTTGCTGGATTACGCCGGGCGGGAGGGTGAGCATGCTGTCGTTTCACGCCAGGCAGGAGAAGTCATCGGGCCGGATCGAACTAGGAGGGAGAACCGATCTCTTATCCCCGCCTCCTTCCCGATTCCCCATGCGCCTCTATCTGCATCCCGACGACCGTGACCGGCTGAACGTCGAAGTGGCCCTCTCCGCCGACGAAGCGGAAGAGTGGATCGCGCGGCTGCATGGGGCCGTGCGGAACGCGCGGGAAGGGCGGGGGGACCAGCTCCTCCTTTTCGGGGAGCCCGCTCGGATCGTGGTGACGGTCCGGGAGCGAGAATTCCCTGACGAAGAGATGTTGACTCCTC
>JAHWJO010000089.1 GCA_019348365.1 Armatimonadota bacterium
GTTTCGGCAGGGGGGAGATCACTCTCGCCGACTCCATCGCCGCTCTCCAGCGGATGCTGGGGCTCCAACCCGATGCGAGACCACCGGGGCCGTAGCCGATTTCGGCGATCACCGAAGGCCGTTCAACGATGGGGAGAGGAAATTTCCTCTCTCGGCAAGAAAAGTCCCGTGTGAATACACTTCAACCCTCCGTTTACCTCCAGGACCGGCGCGGAGCGGTCGCGGGTCTTCCTGACAGCTCGGTTCGGGCCGTCACCGTCGATTCCGGGGGAGGGGTCTGGGTCGGCGCGTCGTCCGGCGTGTATGCCGGTACGCCCGACGGCTATGACCTGGACCTCTCGCTGCGCCTCTCCCTGCCCGATCCCGTCGATGCGCTCCTCGCCACCCCGGACGGCCTGTGGGTCGCCTCCGGTTCCTCGCTTCAACTTTACCGGATCGGTTCCACCTCGCCGGAACCCGCCCGCACGTTCACCGTCCCGGCAACGCCCCTCCAGATGATCGAGCGGGACAGCTCCCTCGGGCTCGTCTATCCCGACCGCCTGCTTCGCGTGGGAGAAGAGTCCGAGACGATCCCCGGCCCGGACGGCGTTACGCTCCGCCGAATCGCCACGAACCCGCAGGGGCGCTTCCTGGCCGCGACAGACCACGGCCTCTGGATTCGGGAGGGGGAGGAGTGGGCGCCGGTCCGCTGGGAGGAGTCGGCGTTCGTGGGAGACCGGGGCCTGTTCCGCTGCACCCCGTCACCCCAGGTGTACGATGTTGCGGTGGACCCGCACGGCCACGCCTGGGTAGCGACCGACGCGGGCGTAATCCTCCGGAGTGGCGGCGGTTTCTTCGAGGTCCTCCTGCCGGAAGACGGCCTGCCGATGCACGAGGTTCACTCTCTGCTCCTCGACGAGGCGGGTTCCCGCTGGTTCGTTCACCCGAAAGGCATCTCCCGGCTGAAGGACGGCGAGTGGCGGTACTTCGCGGGGCGGCGGTGGCTCCCCGGCGATACGGTGTCGCAGATCGTATCGGGCGGGAAGGGGGGCGTCTTCGCTGCGACCGACGCGGGGCTGGGGTGGATCGCCGCCGAGCCGATGACGCTGGAAGAGAAGGCCCGCCGGTTCGAGGCGCGGCTGCGGGCGCGGCATGTGCGCTCTGGATTCGTCTCCACCTCGATCCTCGAAACCCCCGGCGACGTGTCCACCTCGATCCACGAAGCGAGCGACAACGACGGCCTCTGGACCTCGCTCTACGTCGCGGCGGAGTGCTTCCGTTACCGCGTGACCGGCGACCCCGCCGCGAAGGCGAACGCCATCGAGTCGATGGCGGCGATGGAGCGTCTGGAGCGGGTGACGTCGATCCCCGGCTTCCCCGCCCGTGCGCTGGTCCTGAAAGACGAGCGGGTCTGGAAGTCCGACCCGGAAACGGGCGAATGGCATCCGTTCTCAGTCGAAAGTCGAAAGTCGAAAGTCCAAAGTCGAGACCCCGGGAGTTTGACTTTCGACTTTCGACTTTCGACTTTCGACCGGGTTGAAGGCGAATGGAAGGGCGATACGTCGTCGGACGAGCTGGTGGGGCATTTCTTCGCGTGCGCCGTCTTCCACGATTCCATCGACGATGAGGCGTGGAGGGCAAGGGCGGCGGCGTACGCGGGCCGCCTCGCCGATCACCTGATCCAGAATGATTTTAACCTCATCGACCTCGACGGGCAGCACACGCGCTGGGGGTTCTACAGCCCGCGCATTTTGAACACGCCGGAGGGGGAGCACCAGCGGGGCCTGAACTCGCTGGAGATCCTCCAGCACCTGAAAGTGGCCCACGCGCTCACCGGCGAGGCGCGATTTGGGGAGGCGTATCACCACCTCGTTCACAATCACCATTACGCGCTCAACACCCTCCGCCAGAAGATCACCGTCCCCGGCCACGTCAACCACTCCGACGACGAGCTGGCGTTCCTCTCCTACTATCCGCTGCTCCGCTACGAGACGGACCCCGCCCTGCTGGCGATCTACCGGAAGAGTTTCCGGCGAAGCTGGGAGATCGAGCGGCCCGAACGCTCGCCGTTCCTGAACTTCCTCTACGGGGGGGTGATGGACGGCCCCTGCGATGCCGATCTCTCCCGCCGCGCGCTGGAAAAGATCCCGCTCGACATCGTCCACTGGCGGATGGAGAACTCCCATCGCGCCGACCTCCCCCGCGAGGCGACTGACGACCGGTTCGACCGCCCCCAATCCACCGTGGCGCTCTCCCCGGCGGAGCGCGGGATGCTCAAGTGGAACGGCAACCCGTACCGGCTGGACGACGGGAGCGACGGGCGGGTGGAGGAGGACGGCGCGTTTTTCCTGCTGCCTTACTGGATGGGCCGAGCGTACGGGCTTATATAGTGTTCTACCCACCTGATTTTCATGCGCGTATAGCGGGAATAGTCGATTGGGGGAGTAAGGCGTATTCCGTTCTACAGACGGGCAGAAGCACGAACCCCGGATAGAACAACGATGCGTATAAAGGAGATACGTTCAGGGCATCCTTGTAGGTAGAATAAATAGTACAGATGGCAGAAGGGAGATAGACGCTGATGGAATATATACCGGATAGTATTTGGATCCTCCTCTTCCTGATCGCCTTAGATTCTATCTTCTTCCTCCCGCCAATCGTCCTCGAAACGCTCTCACGCTTTCCCACCGTCAAACGGGTGACCGAATCGATCTTCATCGAAATGGCCTTCTGGCTATTCGGATTCGTGATGGTCGCTTCGGTTTGCTACTTGCCCATGGGCCTCATGGCACATTTCCAGGACGCCGAGGTTTTAAAAATTTCCGCTTCGACTTTCCTATTCACGCTCATCGGGGTGTGCGGGGTGATCGCGTTTGCTTCTCTGTGGGTGATATTACTCTACTATCGCATCACCCATCGCGGCAGATGGCCGGAGTACAAGAACGAGTGCTTCCAATGAAATACGAATCCCAACCCTTCTGAAGTCGCATCGAGTTACTGCTTCGGCGGCAGATTCAGGGAGCAGTCGTATCTCCCGGCAGCTTCCCGGCCTGTGAGAGCGGCCCCGCCTGGAAGTTCGAGACGAACGCCGTGCCCGGCGTCGCTTCGCAGTGGGTCTGCTGCACGATCCCGGCGGTGATCGGATCCCGCAGCGTCCATCCCCTCTGCTCCAGGTTGACGGGAGGGACCACCGGCTTCCACATCTTGCCCCCGTCGGTGGAGGTAAAGAAGGAGAGGGTGCTGCCCTGCCGGTCCAGCCGGAGCCAGTAGGGCGGCTTCAGGTTCGGATCCATCACGTCCGCCAAGCTGCTCTGTCCGCCACCGCCGCCGCCCCATTTGGCTTCCACTCCCAGGCCTTTCGTCGCGTGGACCAAACCCCAAGTCGGGATCTCTTCGGGCCGGGCGTAGAAGGCGGGGACCCTCCCTGCCACCATCAGGCCCACGGCGGAGAGCTCGCTGCAAGTTGGGACGATCTCCACCTTTACCTGCATCGTGAAGTCGCCGTAGATCCCGTCCTGATAGATGAAGAACGGCTCCCAGATGCCCATCCATACGTCATAATCCGCGCTGGTGAGGGAGAGCTTGCCGTCGAAGAGGTAGTAGTGGTAACCGGGGGTGGGCAGGGGCGCATCCCTGCGCTGGGTCTGCCGCGCTTTCCAGAAGGAGCTCAACCCATTCCGACCCGCTCCGAAGGCGTCCGATTGCGGCAGGCGGTCTCCGAAATCCAATCGCAGGCCGACGGAGACCTGAAGGATCCGGATCGTGTCCAGCAGGTTCAAGACGCCGTCCCGGTTCACGTCCGCCGCTTTCCGCTGCGCCTCGGTCGGCTCGATGAGCCCCAGCCCGATCCGTAGTGAAAGAAGCGCATCCAGCACATCGACGGACGCGTTCCGGTCGATGTCGCCCGGTTGTAGGTCGGGGGGAGCGAGGAGCAGCGCCACCTCATTCGTACCGGAGCTGCCCGCCGCAAGATCAGGCCGGCCGTCGCCGTTGTAATCCCCCGCGTCGAGGGTGCGCGGGTTCAAGCCCGCGAAGTACTTGCCGGGGTCCGGCTCGAACGTGCCGTCGCCACGGCCCCGCATGACGGTCACGTCGTTCCCGGTGGCGCTGCCCACCGCCAGATCCAGTCGGCTGTCCCGGTTGAAGTCGGCCACGGCGAGGTGCGAGGGAGGGGACCCCGGATAGGGGGAGTGAACCGCGCCGCCGAAAGAGCCGTCGCCCTGGCCGGGGAGGAGGCTCAGGCGCTCGCCGCTCGCGTGGAGGAGGTCGAGCTTGCCGTCGCCGTTGAAGTCGCCGGTGGTGGCGAGCGAGAGGGGGAAGCCGGGGGTGAGGGGGCGGGGGGCGTTCAACTGCCCTGCCGCGTTGCCGAGGTAGAGGACCGGCGCATCCGCCGCGTTGTTCACGAGGAGATCGGCGCGTCCGTCGGCGTTGAAGTCGCCGGTGGCGAGGGCGGCCTTGAGCGATTCCGGAGCCGCGTGTTTGGCGAAGGCGCCGTTCCCGCTGCTGAGATAGAGCGCGCCGGAACCGTAGAGGTCGGTCCTGCCGTCCCCGTTGAAATCGAGGGTGTCGAAGTACGACAGTTCCGGATAGCTGCCGTCGATGCGCATCGGGGTGAACTTGCCCTTGCCGTCCCCCAGATAGAGATGGAGGTTCTTATAGGGCGAGTACGAGTACTCGAAGGGGCCGGTGATCAGATCCAGGTGCGAGTCGCCGTTGAAGTCTCCCCGTTGAATATGGCCGGGCCCGTCCTGGTCGGTTCTCGGCAGCGTGGAAGAGACGCTCAGCGATCCATCCGGTCTCCCCAGCATGAGGACCGGGGGCAACGCCCCATAGCCCAACGGCAGGCCAATAACGACCGCGACATCCTGCAGGCCGTCCTCGTTGAAGTCCCCGGCGACCCATTTCGAGAGGTAGGAAGGCAAAACCGTCGAGTGCGGGACTTGCACGTAACGAGGGGGCGTGAAGAACGACGCCTCCCGAGCGCGGCTGAGGAGCAGGCCCATGGAGTCGGTCCGCTCCGGAATTCCTTCGAATCGGGCGGTGGTGACCGCAAGATCGTCCGTCCCATCCCCGTTGAAATCGGCGGATGCCGTTGCCTCTAACTGGCTCCCGTAGCGGTAATACAGCCCGTGGGAGAAGGTCCCGTCGCCGTCGCCCGGATAAACCGCGACATCGGCATAGCCCAGGGTGATCAGATCCAGGTGACCGTCGCCCGTTACCTCCCGAATCAATGCCGGGCCGGCGAACGGAATCTGGACGACCGGCTGCCGGATGAAGGTTCCGTCCCCTCTGCCGATCCAGACGGAGTAGTAGGACCGTATCGAATAAAACCCGGGCATATCCCGGAAGCGATCGGCATGAGTGGTGACCAGGTCGGGGATGCCGTCTTCATTGAGATCCCCGACCCCTATGGACCGGGTGTAACCGGGATAAGTGGCGGGAGTGAACGTCCCGTCGCCCTTCCCGACGAACACCTGGAGCGACCCTACACTCCCGGTATTATACGGCCAAATTCCTCCCACTATGCCGGTTCCCACCA
The DNA here is from genome assembly GCA_019348365.1 of Armatimonadota bacterium. Classification (GTDB taxonomy): domain Bacteria; phylum Armatimonadota; class DTGP01; order DTGP01; family JAHWJO01; genus JAHWJO01. The sequence continues at coordinate 5,519 of JAHWJO010000089.1, forward strand.
CCAGGTCGATCTTCCGGTCCCGGTTCAGGTCCGCCGCGACGATGGCGTTCGGCTCGCGCGTGAGGGGGTAAGCGACCGGAGCCCCAAACCCTTCCGTCCCCCGGCCAGGATAGACGAGGAGGCGAGGGTTCTGCGAGATGATCTCTCCCGGCAGTGTCGTCGCGGCGAGGTCCGCCCGGCCATCCCCGTTGAAATCCGCCACCGCCAGCACGCTGACGGTCCCGCCGACGGTCAGCTCGCCGCCCGGCGTGAACGTCCCGTCGCCTTTTCCGATCAGTAGGCTCACCGTCCCGTCCGCGCCGTTGGCCGTCGCGATATCTGGAATCCCGTCGCCGCTGAGGTCTCCCGCATCCAGCGCGACCGGGCTGCCGTTCACCGGGATCGTCGTCCGGGGTCCGACGGCGCCGTTCCCCTGGCCCAGCCAGAGCGAGACGCTTTTGCTCTTGCTGTTGGCGGTGAGGAGATCCGGCTTGCCGTCCCGGTTCACGTCGGCGGAGAGGACGGCGACGGGAGAGCTTTCCGCTTCGTGCTTCACCGGCGGAGAGAAGACCCTCTTGACCGGGGGTTCCGCCCGTGCGGGGCATGTGAAAAGGAGGAGGGCGATCCAGAGGAGCGGGCGCGGGGCGGGATGCAACGGCATGGGAGGGCTCCATGGGGCGGGGCGCACGAGAGAAGGATTCGCAGTTGAGCGCAACCCGATTGGCGGTAACACGACATCATCCATCCTGATATCGCTTGCCTATTAATCAGACAACGCTCCAGTGGAGATTGTTCCCACAGAGCGTAGGATCATCCGGTGGTGGGCAATCCGTACCGGCTGGATGACGGGAGCGACGGACGGGTGGAAGAGGACGGCGCCTTCTTCCTGCTGCCCTACTGGATGGGCCGGGCGTACGGATTCCTCTGACCCCTGAGTCTGATCCGGAGTGGACCGGGGGGATTAGGGAGTAGTCGTATCCCCCGGCAGCTTGCCGGCCTGTGAGAGCGGACCCGCCTGGAAGTTCGAGACCACCGCCGTGCCCGGCGTCGCTTCGCAGTGGGTCTGCTGCACGCTCCATGTCTATTGATGTGACGCGAGAAACGGTTTGCTTGTTCCCCATCGAGGGGACCGGCTCGGATGGTAACGAGAGATTCCGTTTGCTCTCCTCGCGCCGGTCAGGAGGAACAGAACAGGAATCCGACGAATTGGAGTCCGTCGGAAAGGCGGCTTCGGGCGCGCCCGGAGCGCGAGCTTTCCATCGACCCGCAGACGATTTCTTCCCCGGTGAAGGAGTATAGATGGCCACTGAGGATCCAAAAGACGATGCCCGCGAAGTCCGAGTAGAGGCGGACCCGCCGCTGAAGCATCCGATCGGGAACGACGGGATGCCCCTCGGTGGGGTCGGCGCGGAGACGCATTTCCACGATGCCGGCGGGGTGACGATTCGCTCCATTATTCTGGGCCTGATCCTCATCCCCCTCAATACCTACTGGATCATGGAAGTGGAGGGGATCTGGCACTCCGGGCACCCGACGGCCATGTCGATCATGTGGAACGTGGTCTTCAACGTCTTCATCCTCGTGCTGATCAACCTGCTGATCATCAAGCGGGTCGCGCCGAGGTGGGCGCTGACCCAGGCGGAGTTGATCGTCATCTACGTGATGCTCTCCATCGCGTCGGCGCTGGCGGGGCACGACACCCTCCAGCTCGGCCTGCCCGCCATGACGCACCCGTTCTGGTTCGCCACCGAAGAGAACCGCTGGGCGGAGCTGTTTCACCCCTACCTCCCCGACTGGCTGACCGTCAGCGAGCGCGCGATCATCCGGCCCTACTACGAAGGGAGCTCCACCCTCTACACGCCGGAGCGGATCATGGCGTGGCTTGGACCGGTGCTCTGGTGGAGCTTCTTCATCCTGATGCTCGGCATCATCTTCCTCTGCATCAACGTCCTCATCCGCAAGCAGTGGACCGAGAACGAGAAGCTCTCCTTCCCTCTCATCGAGCTGCCCCTGGCGGTGACTCAGCGCGGCGGGGCGGCGGACTTCTTCCAGAACCGGCTGCTGTGGCTGGGCTTCGGGCTGGGGTTCGCGCTCGACCTCATCAACGGGCTGCACAACCTGTACCCCAACGTGCCGTACTTCCCCGTCCGCCACAACGAGCACAACATCGGGACCGGGTTCACCTCGCCCCCGTGGAACGCCGCCAGCGACATGCCGTTCCCCCTGTACCCGTTCGTGATCGGGCTGGGGTTCATCCTCCCCACGGACCTCTCGTTCTCGCTCTGGTTCTTCTACCTGTTCAAGAAGGCGCAGCTCGTCTTCTCCTCCGCCGTCGGCGCGGGCCAGCTCTACCCCCGATTCCCCTACTTCAGCGAGCAGACGTACGGGGCGTGGCTCGCGATCTTCATCTTCGCGATGTACACCGCGCGGGCGCATCTGCGGGAGGTCGGGAAGCAGATCCTCTACGGGCGAAGCGAGTTGGACGACCGGAACGAGCCGCTGACGTACCGGCAGGCGGCGCTGGGGATCTTCGTGGGGTTCTCCGCCGTCGTCTGGTTCTGCGTCCGGGCCGAGATGCAGCTCTGGGTGGTGCTCATCTTCTTCGCGATGTACATCATCCTGGCCGTCGGGATCATCCGCGTCCGGGCGGAGATCGGCCCTCCGGCCCACGAGATGGCGGGGACGAACATCCCAACGATCATGATCGACTTCCTGGGCACGCGGGGGATGACTCCCCAGACCCTCAACATGTTCGCCATGTTCTACTGGTTCACCGGTCGCGGCTACCGTACCCAGCCGTGGCCCTACCAGCTGGAAGCGATGAAGATGGCCGAGCGCACCGGGATGAACTACCGGGGCATGGGGATCGCCATGATGCTCGCGCTCTGGTTCGGCGGGCTGGCGACCTACTGGGCCGGGATCAGCCTCCATTACGGGCAGGGAGCGTCCTCCAACGGGCTGGTGATGCACGCCTGGGGCCAGTGGGGGGAGACCCAGAACCGGATCCAGAACCCGCGCGGCCCGGACGCCATGGCGATGGCCTTCGTGGGGGGCGGGTTCCTGTTCACCTGCTTCCTGACGTACATGCGGACCTTCTTCCTCTGGTGGCCCTTCCACCCCGCCGGGTACGCCATCTCCACGCAGTTCGGGGCGGAGTACTACTGGAGCGCGGTCATGATCGCGTGGCTGCTGAAAACGCTGGTGCTGCGCTACGGGGGGTACCAGACCTACCGCCGCGCCCTGCCGCTGATGTTCGGGCTGGTGCTGGGCGAGTACACGATGGGGGCGTTCTGGAGCGTATTGAGCGTGCTGCTGCAACAGCGCACCTACGACTTCGCGCCGGGGTAGCGGCGGATCAACGATGGCGTACCCATAAGGACGGCCCTCTCCCGTTTCATTCAGGAGAGGGCCGTTCGTTTTCGGGCGGTCCGGGAACTGACGGTTAAGCGAGCACCGGTTCCGGGGAGTCCGCGAGGCGTTCATCGTGCACATCCACGGGCGCGAGGAGGTCGATTCTTTCTTCCCAGGCGTCCCACACCTGACGGGCATACAGGACGAGCGGCAGGAGCAGGAGGGGGAAGTAGGTGATCCAGCAGAGGGGAGCGCAGGCTGCCGCCGCGACTCCGACGCAGGCGTACTGGAATTTCGGGCACTTTTTGCGGGTGAGATAGCCCACGGCCAGCGGTACCAGCAGCTCCACGCTGAAGAGCCATCCACGCGCCCAGAGCGGGAGCGGCCCGATCGTGTACTCCCATCCGAGGAGCCGGAACAGGCGGAGCCCCGCCATCGACAGGGAATAGTTGGATTCGGAGAAGGTGCCCTGGCCCACCACGGGTAGAAAATAGGTGGCCCAGTCGATAAACGTCTGCAAGCCGCAATAGTAGAGCCCGATGGCGAACCCGGCGGCCAGGGTGAAGATCCCCTGCCATGCGATCCGCTTCCCCTCCCGGAAGAGGGCGAAGAGATACGGCCAGCCCGCGTAGATCTTGATCCATGCCGAGGTGATCAACGCCACGCCGGTCCAGCGAGTCGCGAGCGCCAGGCCGAACAGCGCCCATAGGAGGGGATCGGCGATGCCGGTGAAGAACGTCAGCAGCGACCCCGGCGTGAGGCTGAGGATCAGGCCGGCATGGAGCATGCCCTCCAGCGTCAGCCTGCGATAGAAGAGGAAGCTGAGACACGCCGCATAGACCCAGAAGGCGGTGAAAAGAACGTACGTCCACCAGCGTTTGAAGAAGGGGAACGATTCCGTGCTGAACTGGGACAGAACGGCGGCCATGGGAGGCGGGTAGGGGAACCGGTCGCCTTCGTAGTTGTATTTTTCATCGGTCAGGTAATGCGGCCCGTAATCGGGCCAGGGCCGGTACAGCTTTTCGTCCTTGTAGACCCGCCTCGACGCGGCCCAGTAATGGAACGCTTCCCCGGAGCCGCAGTCCCAATCCGAGATGAGGAACACGGTGTAGCAAAAATTGAGGATGGAGAAGGTCAGCAGAAGGTATCGCAGGAAGGCTCTATATTTGCCTATCCATTGGAACCAGGATCGTGAATCGGGCTGGGGTGGCAGCGAGTCCATCGAGTCGACCTGAAGGATTGGCTCGGAGGGGTTCTCTACGGAAGATCCTTCGCTCGCGCAGGATAATGGTTCTCTCGTCATCGTCTCTCGTTCTCCGGGGAGGTACTCCATCGGTACCGGGTGGGAATTCGGATCGCGCGGGCGCTGGCGCCGGGGAGAAGGCAGGGGTCAGCGCGGCATGCGAGGGGAATACCTCGCTTCGTTCCGGGGGCGATCTTCGAAGGGGGTCCCTTCACAAAATCCATCTTCGATTATCTTCCATAGTTGAGGCGTTGGACAGGGGAAGTCACATAACTGTGACCTTCCGGGCCTCCTGCGGAGCCTTCCCGCGTGTGACACTTTTGTCAAATCCCTGCACCGGCGGACGATTGGTGGGACAATATAGAGGAAGCCGAAGGGACGCGGGCCGACCGGCCGCCCACCGACACAGATTTTCCATCCGTTCGCAAAGAGGCGATTTCACAGCGGGAGACAGGCGATGAAAAGTTCCCTTTCACTCAAGGCATCCAGCGTCATCGAATTACTGCTCGTCCTGGCCTTCGTGGCGATGCTGGCGGGACTGTCCCTCCCGGCGCTGCTCCCTTCGTGACGCGGCGGCGAGGCGCGGAGCCGCTCTACCGTCCCTGAATGACCGGAGGCGGAAGTCGGCCTCCATCACCACAATCGATACAGACGATGCGGGGAGGGGAATCCAGGATTCCCCTCCCCGCATTGATTCGGGACCTTTTCGCCTCCCCGGTGGGTAACGCCGGAGAAGGCATTAATCCGGCTTCAGCCGCCAGTACTGGCCTCTGACTCTTTTGACCTTCGGACTCTGCACGTCGAATTTCTTCACCACGCCGTTCAGGAACAGGACGATAATGTCGCCCCTGAGGTACGCGCCGTTCTCCGGGTCTTTCTGGACGAACGTGTCGTTCCAGGTGACGACGGTGTCTTCCGAGGGGTTGCGGTAGCCGAGCTGGCGTTTATAGTCGCGGTCGTACCGACTAAGCACCCGCCAGCGAAAGTAGTGGGGGATGTAACGCGGTCCCTCGTACGTCTCTTCCACATGGCCGTCCATTGTGTTCCATCCATACAAGTTCGCCCCAGCCAGACGGGCCGGCTCTGGATAGCCTACATCGCTAAAAGGTTCGATCCATCGCCTCTCTCCTGCAAGTCCGCAATCCGTCTTGTAAAGCCGATTCTGGTCTTCAAGCTCATTGACCGGGCTTTCATATACCCCGCGATTCCGTATCCATTCTGGGTAGAGGCCATTGTAGCTGAAACTCGATCCGTCGTAAGGATTGTAATACATGACAGGACCTAATGAAGGAGGCCATCCGCGCTCATCCTGTTTGTAGAGAAGCATGGCACTATGCAGGAAGCGCATGTTGCTCATGACCTGTCTCTGCTGGGCATGGAGACGGGCAGTGGCGGCGGCAGGAAAGATGATCGCGGCCAGCATGGCAATCACGGCAATGACGGTCAGCAGTTCGATCAGGCTGAAGCCGGAGCAACTCTTTTGCGATTTTGAGGCCCCAAAGGAGAAGAGGGGAAGTCGAGCCATTTTTTAGTCCTGTGAATAAGAATCTGGTTCTTCGCTGAATCAGGTGGGTAAGGGGAAGCGGAGCTTCCCGGCAATGA
>JAHWJO010000515.1 GCA_019348365.1 Armatimonadota bacterium
GAAGACCTCGAAGTCGGCGGTCGGAATGTTCGCGCGCCGCATCAGCTCTTTGGCGAAATCGGGGATGCGCCCGGAGAACCGCTCCGGGGTCTTCGCGTGCGTCTCCACCGCAACGGCGGACTTCTCCCACGGAATCGCGCGGGGGAACTGCTGGAGGTAGCTGTGGCGCACCCGCCCCAGCGCCGCTATCATGTTCTCCCACGGGGCGTACGTGTCGGCGGGGGGGACGGGATCGAGGTGAATGATGTCATCCTCTTCCTCGGCTTCCTGCTCCCGGCGGACGCGCCGTTCGTGGAAGTCAGCGAGAAATTCGGTGAAGTGGCCGTGGATCGCGTTCGGCTCGTCGAGCAGCAGGAGAGCGTTGTCGGGCAGGAGGTCGAGCAGGGTGGGAGAACTGCCGCTCACCCCCTCTTCGCGGGCCGGGAGGATCTCCACCGAATCGCATTTCTCCACGGATCGCTGGGTCTCCACATCGAAGATTCGGATGCTCTCCACCTCGTCGCCGAAGAAGTCGATCCGGACGGGCTGCTCCAGCGTGGAAGGGAAGAGGTCGAGGATGCCGCCGCGCACCGCGAGCTGGCCGGGGCGCTCCACCGTCGTCACGCGGTCGTACCCCATCTCGGTGAGGAGTCCGAGCAGCCCATGGAATTCGCGGGTCTCGCCCGCGCGCAGCTCCACCGTGTCCATCCGGCTCGCGGTGCGCTGGAACACGGCCTGTGCCGAGCCGACGACCACGCCCCCCTCGCCCTTTCGCACCGCATCGAGGGCGAGTACGCGAAGCGCGGCGGATTCGGCGTCGCCGCCCTGGGTCCAGACCTCGGACGCGGGGAACCAGAAGACCCGCTCGGGACGGAGGGTGTAGAGGTCGTCGAAGAGGGCGCGGGCGGCGTCTTCCGTCGGGGTGACGATCAGGGTGCAGGAAAAATCGCGCGCGGAGGCGGCGGCCCAGTGCGCCTTCGCCGCCGTATTGATCCCCTCCACCGAAGGGGCCTGCCGCTCCTGAAGGAGCCGGGCTCCCTCTTGAAAGGGGGCCAATCCGTGGAGATGCTCCAGCCAACGCTCCATAACGCTCATTTCCGCCTTCCTGTCCCTGTCGCGAGCACTATTGCCGTACGCGCCGACAGGGTCTCGGTCGCTGCTCCGAGACCCGCCGCTGAAGATGATCAGGTGAGATTATAATAAATCCATGGGGGAACCCCCTTATAAGGAAAGCAGGAAGAGAGGAATCCAAGAAGATAACACCCTGTCCCGTAACCTTCGGGAGATGGAAGTGTTTTCCTGGATTCCTCTCTTCCTGCTTTCCTTATCCTGATTTTACGTCTTTACTTTTTGTTGAGCTGCCTCAGGACTTCTTCCGTCACATCGATTCCGCCGTAGAGCATCGCCTTCTTATCCACAATCGCGAGATAACCCTTATCCTTGGCTACGGCTTCAATCGCGACGGAGACGGAATCGGTGAGCCGCTTACTGATCTCGTCGCCTTTTACCTGGAGCTGCTCTTCCAGCTTCTCGCCCAGCGCATCGAGCTCCTCATCGGTCTTCGCGCTGAGTCGGGTCAGGCGATCCGCATCGGCTTTCTCGGTGTCGCTCTTATTCGGGTTCTGCTGGAGCGCCCGAAGCTGGGCCTCGCGGGACCGGCTTGTGGCGAGAAAATCGCTCAACTGTTTCTTCTGCTCGTCGGTCGGGCTCGCCACCGCGCGGAGCTTTTCCACTTCCCCGCGTTCGCGGTCGTCCAGGAAGCGAACTGCCTCCCGGTCGTCCAGTTGCTTGCGGAGAGACTGCTGGAACGTATCCAGCTCCGCCTGGCCGACTTTGGTCCCCTCGTACTCTCTCCCGATCCGCGTCAGGTCCACGTAGCCCAGAGCGAACGCCGGGGCGGTGGGGCTGGCGGATGCGGGAGGGGTGGCAGGGGGATTCGCGGGGGGAGCGGCATTGGGCGTGTTAGCGGGATTGGGAGCGGGGGCCGGCGCGGCGTTCGGGGTCTGAGCGTTCGGGCCTTCTGCGGCCTGCGCTTTCAGTCCGCCGCCGGTGATCAGCGCGAATGCGGCGATTCCGAGTACGAATACGCGTGGGGTCATCATTTCCTCCGAAAATTAAGGGCGGGACAGCAGTCGCCTGACAGAGCCCTGCGGATACGCCGATTCTCCTGAGCAGACGCTGAGATCAACTGAGATCAACCAGGAGAGGCATAAAAGGACCGAGGGCTATAACAGGCGCACGAAGCAGCTCTACTTCACTATGAGGTGGGATCGTTTACGTTTAGATCGCTTAGGGTTGCGCGGCAGAATCACCTTTCGATGAAGGGGGATCGGAAATCAGGAAGGCCGAGAGGAGAGGGCAGGCAAAGCGGATGGAAGTTCCCTCTCAAGAGGAACCGTCAAGGCAAGGGCGAAAGCTTATTCGACCCGGTGGACGCTAAATATGAAAAGGAAGTGTGCCACGGATGACGAAATAGGTTCTGGCAGCCGTGTCGCTGCCGCTCGCGATCTCTTCTCCTCGGCTTCTCATTCTATCATGAAACCGGGGGAAGCAGAAGGGTTGCACGCTGTTCGCGGATGCCGACCCCTTTTTCAGGGGCGGCAGCAAGGCAACCGGGCCGTTCCTCCTCAGGGGCGGACGGCATGGCGCTACACTCAGGCAAGGCTGTTGCACTTTCTCGACGATTCTGTTGTTGTGTAGATCCCGCAAGGAGGTTGTTCAGATGTTTGTCCGAAAAATGAATCGAAGGACCTGGCTGGCGGCGGCCGTGACCATGGCGGCCCTCACCCCGACGCTCTTCCTGGCCGGCTGCGGCGGCGATGATGACGACGATGACCTCATCCTCGATGCCATCCTCTCCGCTGCCAACGAGATTCCTGCGCCCCAGGGCAATCCCCAGGTCACCGGGACCACGGTCGTGACCGTCAGTGAAGACCGCTCCACGATCACGGTGGACGTCAACACCGCCGGGAGCTTCACGTCTCCCGTGACGGGGGCGCACATCCACGTCATCACGAACGCCAACGGCACCGGCCCCGTCATCTTCCCGCTGTTCAACGCGACCCAGCAGGGGAACTGGCCCGGCCAGCTCCGCCGCATCCTGACCCAGGCGGACTTCACCCCGGCCGGGGGAGTGGAGACCTTCCAGCAGGCCATCGACCAGATCCTCAACAATAATACCTACGTGAACATCCACACGCAGTTGAACCCCGCCGGGGAGATCCGGGGCAACCTGCGTCTTCGAAGCCATCACCAGGGGGAGACGCATTAACCCATAATATCTGAGCAACTGAGGCGAGCGAGCCTCGTTGAAGCATCTCCCGCCGTTATGTTCCGGCGTAAACTAAAACCCGAAAGGCGGGCCTATTCGGTCCGCCTTTCGGGTTTTTCAGGGACGGCGTATTGTCTGCCGTTCCAGCCATCGATGAACAGGGTTTAGACGATGCCCATCAGATGACGTTCAGTATTGTTTCACTCATTCGCGATCAGGCGCTGATCCCCGGAAGGGGACGCGGACGGCGAGGGGGAGTCTCACGGCGGGGTTCATGCCCGTGCGAATTCGAGCCGCCGCC
>JAHWJO010000516.1 GCA_019348365.1 Armatimonadota bacterium
TCGGTTCATATCTCTAGCTTACCCTCTTCTCACTCCTTTCTATACACCCTCTTAGCGAAAGGCGAGGAGGGCGTAGTAAAAGAGGAGCGAGATCAGGAACGTGCCGATGTACAGGCCGATAAAGCCGAGGAGAGTCCGGATACCCCCGGCCATCCCCCGGCTCTTATACAGGTAGACCAGTATGGAAATCGGGAGGGTGAGATAAAAGTACAGGCCGAAGTCGAAGGTGACCGGCACCTCCCGCTCTTCGACGTCCCGCTTGACCCAGACCCCGATCAGGTAGACCAGCGCAAAATAGGCGAGGAGGTCGAACGCGGGGGAGGGTCGCACGCCGGAGGCGGCATACGCCATGTAGGCGCAATTGATGAGGAGCAGGTAAACCGCGAGCGCGATCAGCGTCCACCCGCGAGGGGAATCGATTCGCTTCATGAGTCTCCGGTCCGATCCTTAACGAATTGGGCAGGGCTCCAGGCAGAGAGAAGGATGGATGACGGGAGGAACTGAAACATGGGCAGACCCCGCCCGTCTCTCGGCGTCGGTTCTATGAGGAAGGAACCGATCAGCCAACCGATTCGGCTTCCCCAAACGCGCGGGGGAGGGGCCGGGGGGGAGGTCTGCCCTCTCCCTGACGCCGAGAATCTCCTTCCGATCCGATCCGCTAACCGGAAGAGGGATCGCTCTCGCCTCTATCGGACGTTCGCCGCCGCTTACCATCGCTCCTGTTCCCCCAATATCCGGCAGCCCATCCGCCGATGAGCGCCCCGATCAGAACATGACTCCAGGGGAGATCCCCGAGCGGTCGATACCGCCACGACATCAGGCCGAGGTACGCCCCGGTCCCCGCCCCGACCATGAAGTGAATGAGGAAACGAACGGGATCGAACGAATTCATCGTCGGCCCTCCCGTGGGACGCCCGGTGGCGCCGCTGACAGGCCCTCCCTCTGCATCTCGGCAGAAGAATGACCAGATCAGGACCGTTTCGTGGCGAATCCTTCCGGCGAGTCGGCGGAACCCTATTGCCCGAGGCAGACGAAATCCTCGGCATAGGTGCGGTAGCCCAGGGATTCCGCGAGGCGGCGGGAGGCGGCGTTGTGCTCGTCGCAGGAGTAGACGGGGATGCGGCCCGCCTGCAAGGCCGCTTCCGTTGCGGCGGAGACGACCGACTTCCCGTAGCCCCGGCCCCGGTACGGCGCGGCGGTCTCGACCACGATCTCCCACACCTCCGGGGAGAGGCGGCGGAGGAACGCGTAGGAACGGACTTCTTCCCCCTTCACCACGGCGAAGGCGTCCCCCGACTCGATCCGATCTTCCTGATCCGCCAGGGGACAGCGCGCCGACCGGAGCAGGGGAAGATCATCCGGGGTCAGCCGCCGTGCGGCGTGCTTTGCGAAGGGCCGGAACGACTCCCGGTCGGTGTAGAGCTGAAGGCCGGAATAGTGAAAGAAGACGGGGGCTACGCGCCCCACGGCCTCGTGCAGGCGGCGGCGGGCGGGTTCGGAGAGGGGGTCTTCGTGCGAGGGGAGGGCCTGGAGAAGACGGGTGGCGGGGGAATAAGCGTCCGGAGTGACGGAGACGACCCAGCCGTTCTCCCGGCGCAGCGCCCACAGGGGAGTGGCGGGCTCGGCGGCGTTGACGTCTTCCCGCCGGTCCGAGGTGACGACCTGCCGGTTCCCGCAGGCGAGATCTTCCGGGCGGCAGCCGAGCAGCTCGGCGAAGTGCCGGTGCAGCCGGTGGAGCGTCGGGGAATCGCCCGGAGCGAGCGGTGGATTCTCCTCCTGCCGAGCGGCATCGCCCTCGGATGAAATCGGGAGGGGAAGCCTCGGAGCGGGATCGTTCTCCAGAAGGGTCGTGTCGTTCACCGTCGGGCGCTCTCCATCGAGCTGTCGGTCTAACGGCTTCGGACTCGATGGCAAACGGGTCCGGCGAAGGGATGGGGCAAGGGACTTGTTCCGGGATGACCGGAAGACCCTCGGTATTATACCCTCTTGCCGGGGTGGTTACAACGGAATCCGGCGACCCCGATTCTCGCCGGGGATGATATCTTGTACAGCCGGGGACTTCCACCCCGGCTCAGGGATGAGACGGATCGTACGACTCCCCTTGGTGATTCTGGCGGTAGAAGGTCGTACCCAAATTTAAGAGCTTGTCATCGAGTGAGAGGGGAACTCCAATTAAGGGGGTAAGGGGGAACTCCACTGACTGTATGACATGACGAACTCCCCGGTATTCGGATTGCGCTCCGTCGGGGTGAGCGAATCATGACCGATTAAGTACACAACATCCAGGATTTTTCGGTCCAGAAAGACTTCTTGAATCGGGGTCGTCCTCTCTTTCCCGGAGACTTCCTTATTGGCTTTCGCCTCGGCTATGGCGTTTTGTTCTCTCTTCCTCGCACTCTGAACGTCCTGAATACCCCGTACGTCGCGAGAATCGTTCGGAGACACGAGTTCCGCTTCGGCGACAGGAGAACGAAAAGGCGTTCCCACCGAGATCATGGGCCGAAACGTCACCGTCGGCGCCTCCGCCTTGGCGGGCTTCGGCGCGCGTCGGGCGGGACGGCCCCACGCTTCCGCTTCCAGCTTCCGAATCCGCGCCGCTTCCGCGCGTTGCGCCGCCCGGACGGATCGCGGTCTTGGGGCATCCGCGAAAGACGGAGAGATCGAGAGGGCGAGGAGCACGAAGGGCATCCCCCCGTGGAAGATCTTGCCGAACCGCAAGCGACTCATAAGCGTCTCCTTTCCTGTCCCGGAGTGTCTCGTGGCGATCGGTCATGCGCGTTTTGAGCCGTAACCGGCCTGCGTGTCATCCCTCATCGCTTTCCGGGACAATTACCGCAACCCTCGGTTAGACGATCTCGATTCTGCTCCAGTGGTAAGGATTTCCCAGGGGGATGCATCAGGCGGAAGGAATTCGCTCGGATTTCCGCCGCCACCCTTCCCGTCCCCCGGCCCATGGCTTGCGGCCACTCGGACAGGATGCATCATGGCGTCGAAGGAAACGTTAAAGCCTTTCGCGTCTCCTTTGTGTTTTGAAGACGGCCCGCCGGTCCAACCAGAGGCCTTCCGGAGTTCTCCCCGAATGAATCGCTTTTTCGCCACCTTCAACGAGTATCCGCTGGGGCGCGCCCCGCTCATGATGGCGCTCCTCTGTCTCCTCTCGATTCCGTTCCTCCCCCGCGCCCGCGGCCAGCAAAAAGGGGAGACGGCGATCCAATTCTTGACCTTCGCCAACACCCATTACAACGACTATAAGGAGCGCATCCCCCTCTTCGAGAAGGCGCATCCCGGCGTTCGCGTCGATCTCCAGCTCCTCCCGGAGAACGAGTTGGCGGACCGCCTGATGGCGAGCTTCCTTTCCGGCACCGGCGCGCCGGAGCTCGTCGAGGTGGAGATCAGCAATGCCGGGCGGTTTTTCCTCGGCGGCGAAAGGAGTTCGGCTGCTCCCCCTGATCATCCTTGTTGCTCTCGCGTACGAAGCTTATTTTGTTGCCGCGATGGGGCAGACGCCGGGGAAAAGCATGAGGGGTCTCTGGGTGGAGACCATGGGCGAA
>JAHWJO010000517.1 GCA_019348365.1 Armatimonadota bacterium
CCCGGCCCCCTCCCCCGCCTGCGGGGGCGCAGGGCGGGTGAGGGGGAGAACTGCACCGCCCGTCGCCCGTGGCCGGGAGGGGGCGGCGCGGCGGCGGTACCAGCCCGCGCTCCCCCGTGCCCCGTCCCCCCGGCGCGGGCTGGAACCGTACCGAACCCGCGTTGTTGATCTCCGCTCCTTCCAGGGACCGCCAGGCGATCAGCTTGTTCTCTTCCTCGTTTATGATCTCCGCATCCCACTCCACCGTTCTTCCGGCGGGGGCTTTTGCCACCCAGTGCGAGCGTTTATCTCCGGTCACGGTGACCGATTCCAGATGGGTCATGAACGAGGGCAGGTTCTCCAGCTGCCGCCAGAACCGGTACAGCTCCTCCGGGGATTTCATCAGGGTCACGGACTTCTCGACGAGGAAACCCTGATGGTGCGGGACAGTCATGTTCTTCGTCCCGCTGACGTTGGCGGTATTGACGCCCATGGCTTCGTAGAGGGGACAGTGGCCCGTCACGCCCCGGTACAGGAGCGCCCCTCCGGCCAGAGTCAATCCTAACCCGCCCGGTGTTTTCCGGGACAATCCGTAAGTCATCATCGCGCCGCCGCCGAGCAGCGCCACCCAGCGTTCCGGCACGCCGACGTTGAGCGTGCTGGTCACATGGCCCTCGGATCCGCCTGAAGGGGAACGTCCGCCGGATTCGCGAGGCGACGGGGGATGATTTCGGGTGAGTCTGTTTTCGGGCATGGTTTCCTCCCGGTCCGATTCAGGGCGAACCGGCTTCGACAATCCAGTTGGCGTATCGAGGAGTTATTTCCCGGAGGCGGATGGGGGTCAAACTTGGGGGAGAGTGGAAGACCGTACAATTACGAGGGAAGGGGGCGGTTCCGATACGACGGAATGAAGCGGTATTGAGGGCTAACGCGCGGATAAACGGTCCGGGGAACGTTCACATCCATTGGCCGTTCTATCACAGAAGGTTCTACCGGAAATCAGGACTCCCGTTTTTCTTCCTTCACCAGATCGATACAGGATTCCACCGCCAGCGCGAAGCCGTCTTCATCATGGCGGGGGGCGACATAATCGGATACGGCCTTCACTTCTTCGCGGGCGTTCCCCATCGCCACCCCGAAGCCCGCATACTCCAGCATGGCGATGTCGTTGCCGCTGTCCCCGAAGGCGATCATCTCTTCTGCGGCGATGCCGTGCCGTTGCCCGATGGCTTCCAATCCGTACGCCTTGGAGACGTTCGGGGCCATGAACTCCAGGTACTCCGGGTGGCTGATCAGGACCGTGAGCCGTCCGGCGTACCGCTCCTTCATCTCCTGCGCCAGAGCCCGAACCCGGTCCTCCGCGCCGAGAATAATCATCTTGGTGGGCTGCTCGCCGTCGTACTGGCGGAGGTTGCCGACGGCGTGAATGACTGATCCGGTCCGGCGGTGGTACAGGTCGGACCAGTCGGTGTGCCGCTTCACGCGGAGCTGATCGTCCAGGTAATAGTTCAGGGGAAGGTCGCGCTCTTCTGCGAACGCGACGATCTCTGAGGCGAGGTCGGCGGGGACCGGGACGTGATGGTAGATCTCCCCGCTCGCCGGCACTTTCACCATTGCCCCGTTATAGGAGAGGATCGGCCCGTTCAGACCCAGCTCTTCCGCAAAGGCGGTCGTGGAGGCGTGCATCCGCCCGGAGGCGATGACGACTTCGACTCCGGCATCCAGGAGGGTGCGGACGGCGGCGGCGTTCCGGGGGCTGATCCGATGGTCCGGGCCGAGGAGGGTGTCGTCCAGATCGACGGCGGCGAGGCGATAGGGGTGTTTCATGGGGAATCTCCGGAAGGGGGGACAGTGTTCAGGAGATTGTGACAAGAGGGCGGGCAAAGGGCAATGAACGAAAGACAGGTGAATGGGTGTCGGCCCCAGGGGAGGAGGAAAGGCGCTTTCATGGAGAGCATGGAGGACCTATCATCCGGCGATGCTTCACAGTGCAATATAGGACGAAGCCCTCCTGCGACGGGCTGGTGAAGCCGAGACGCTTCTCTCCGAAGCGATCTCTTGGGTGGAGAGGAGTCCCGCTCAAGCGGGACTTTGTCCCAATAGCCCGGTGTTTTAACGCCGGGCGGTGAGGAGGCGCCGGGCGGTGGACGGAAACCCAAACAGGTGAGGAGATCTACTCGATATTTGAATAATTGAGAGCAGCAAAGAAAAAGGGAAGCGCTCCCCGCGCTTCCCTTTCGTGTTGCGGTATTGCGTTATCGATCCGCCGGGATTACGGGGTGTAGGTGGTCTGCACCAGCGTCGTCCGGTTGACGATGAAGGCCACCTGGCCCCCCTGCGGGGAGGTCAGCGCTGTGATCGCGAAGGGACCGAAGTCACGCGCGGTTCCGCCGGTAATCGCACCCGTCGTGGCGTTCACGGTCACCTGGTGGAGGTTGCCCAGCGTGTCGCCGACCAGAGCGGTGGTACCGCGCATGATCGGGGCCTGCTGGATGCTGAAGAGCTCCTGACCGGCGGGCAGGGTTTCGCCCGCGGGCGGAGCCAGCTTCGGTCCGGCCACCATCGTGCCAGCCTTGGTCACAACAGCGGTATTTCCGTTGTTGGCCACCACAATGACGCCAACGCCACCCGGAAGCGGGAACGGAGAGTTCCGAACGGGGCCGCCTACGTCCACTGCGGTTCCGATGGGGGTACCGGTCGCAACGTTGAAGGTGTAGACCCGTCCGGTGTCATCCCCAACCCAGCCCGTTCCATCCAGATAGATGTAAGGGGAAGCCGACACCCGGCCCTGTGTCGGGATGGAAGCCGCTGCTACCGGGGTGAGGTCCGCCGCGTTCAGGACGAGGACGCTGTTCTGGGCGCCGACGACCACTCGGGGGGCCAGAGGACCCTCTTGATCGGGATCGACCAGAGCCGGGCTCGAAGTCCCCGACACATTGAGGTTGGTGGCGGTCTGCGCTCCGCCGCCCTGCATGTCCGTGGAGTGGAGGTTACCCGAGGTGTCCGGGAAGATGATGCGACCGTTCAACACCGCCGGGGCCGTAATCACCTGCGCCGTCGCGCCCAGCGTCACTCCTGGAGCCGGGTTGAGCCGCGCGGCGTTCGTCTGCTTGTTGTAGACCTGAATCTTGCCGTTAATCGTCACCACGACGATGTCATCGCCCTGGATGACGGGACGGCCCGCGCTCGGCGCGCCCGGCCGGGTGGCCGATACGCCACCCGAGATGACGGAGTTGCCGGTCGTCGGGTTGATGACAATCAGGCGGCCCAGCGTATCGACCGCGTAGACGTTCGCGCCGTCGGTGGACGCCGAACCGAAGTCCGCACCGAGGCCGACGCTGACTTCATTCGCCCCGCCGATGATGAGCACGCCGGGAACCGCGTTCTTCGTCGCGGTGCCGGTCGCCGCCGCGATGACGAACTTCGACTGATCGGGGTCGAAGGTGAGCGGAGAGCGAGCGCCCGCCGCCGCGCCCGCTTTGGGCCGGAAGAAGAGGGTGATGAGCGCACCGGAGGTGCTGGTGCCTTCCGAGGAAGCCACCGCGAAGTTCACCGCGCCCTGGT
>JAHWJO010000090.1 GCA_019348365.1 Armatimonadota bacterium
GCGAATGAATTCGCGGCAACAACGGCACGAAGTCGCCCTCCGGCGACTCCACCCCAGCTCGTCCCCCTCAGAGAGCGACAGGGGAGTCGTCGATGCGACAGTGAAGTCCGCGAAGGCGGACTTCGTGCCCCTCCAGGCGCGGTTTTAACCGCCGTCCTCCCGCCTCACACCCAACGCTTAAATCTCTATCGAATCATTCGATCCGCTCTGCCGGGCGCACTCGCCCTTCTCTTTCTTTCACCGCCTATCACCGATGACCCCGCCGTAGTCCGGCACCACGGTGAGCGTTTCCGAACGCATCTTCCGGGGTAATCACTTCATGATGCCTCCTGGCCCGAATCCCCTCCCCGGTAAGGAATTTTTCCATCCATGACTCCCGTTAACTCCCCTGCCCCCGCTCAGGAACGCCCGGTCTCGAACCCATGGGCGCTGAAGATCGCCTCGGTGGCGGGAATTCCCATTTACCTGCACTTTACCTTCCTGCTCCTGCTCCTCTTCCTGGGGCTGGGCAAGTTGACGAACCTCCTCTTCGTGATCGCGCTCTTCGCGTGCGTCGCCCTGCACGAATTGGGCCACGCAATGACGGCGCTGCGATACGGAATCCCGGTCTCCGACATCACCCTCTACCCCATCGGCGGGATCGCGCGGATCGAGAAGCAGCCCGCTCCGGCCCAGGAACTGTGGGTCGCCATTGCCGGCCCCGCCGTCAACCTCGTTATTGCGGGGGGGCTGGCGCTGTATCTCGCGGGGACGGGACAGCTCGCCACCTACACGCTGGTCTTCAACGAGAACGCGGGCTGGGTCCAGAAGGTCATGACGGCGAACCTTTACCTCATGCTCTTCAACCTGATCCCCGCCTTCCCGATGGACGGCGGGCGCATCCTCCGGGCCGCACTCGCCTTCTCGATGCCGCTGGAGCGCGCGACGACCATCGCGGCCAATATCGGCCAGACGCTGGCGATCCTGGCGGGGCTGTTCGGCATCCTGACCGGATGGTGGACCCTGCTGCTCATCGCGTTCTTCGTCTATCTGGGCGCGGGGCAGGAGGTGATGGTCGTCAAGCGGGACACCCTCGTGAAGAACGTCTCCGTTCAGGAAGCCATGCTCAATGAGATCCACACGCTCCCCCAGGGAGCGACCTATCGCGAGGCGGCGGACCTTCTCCTCTCCACGAGCCAGCAGGATTTCCCGGTGACGATTGGGGAGGAGGTGTACGGGCTGCTCTCCCGCGATGCCCTGCTGCGTGGGCTGGCGCAGGAAGGCCCCGACGCTTACATCGCGTCCGGCATGAACCGGGAGTTCACCCGCGCCGATCCGGAGGACGACCTTCTGGACCTGCTGCACCAGATGCAGGACGGGTCAGGACCGGCCCTCGTCTTCGAGGGCGAGCGACTGGTGGGGATGGTCACCTCGGAGAACCTGATGGAGTTCCTTCTGATCCGGCAGATCACGCGGGACCAGCAGCCGGAGACCGCCTCCGCCTGAGAGGTTAAACCGCCTGGCGATGATCACCGCCCGGCGTTAAAACACCGGGCTATTGCGTACGAAGTCCCGCTCACGCGGGACTGTCCGATACCGTACCGTTCTCTTCGGAGAGAGGAGTAGTGGATACCCCAGCCCGGCTTCAGACGGGCTTCGTACGCAATAGCCCGGTGTTTTAACGCCGGGCGGGTAATGGCCGGCGACGAACCCCCGGCGGATAATGGGCGGCGATGAACCCCCTAGCGGTTTGCGGGATTGGCCCTTGCGATGCCAGGTGGTAGATCTCCGGTCCTGTGCATGCCTTGCGAATCAACGGGGCTTTCTTTCCGGACGCTCCCTCAGCATCTCTTCCGCGCGGGAGAGCCAGTCCTGCTCCTCCTCCCACAGTTCCCGCAACTCGGCGCGCTGCTCGGGAGAGAATTGGCGGACCTGATCGGCCAGCTCCCGCCCTCCCCCGGCCTTGCGGATCACCCGTCCCCGGACCTCCACCTCGCCGGAAAGCTCGATGAACGGGTCCATCGCCTCTCCGCAGCAAAAGTACGTTTCCCGATCACCCAGCGGCCCGGCGGTCCACTCGCCGCAGTGGGGGCACTTCTGGAGGAGCACCCGCACCTCCTCCCCTTCTTCAAAATCCTCCACGTCCGTCGCGTAATCGATCTCGATGACCTCGCCGGAGGCGTTTTCCGCGACTTCCTCCAGGCCGTACCGCTCCAGGACCTCGGCGCGCCGGTCGATATCGCTCCGGCTGAAGGTGAAGGTCTCGGACTCCGGATTATAGTGGCGGGGCAAGGACCCCGCCGCCGCCCGCTCGATCACCCGCGTCTCCGGAATCTCCAGGTACTCCGCTGCCTGGAGGGAGGTCCATTCCCCCGGCCCGCTCCCCCGCGCGTAATCGAACGCCTGGGTCATCATCCGCTCGAACAACTCCGGATCGGCCTCCTGCGCGGCGGCGAGCCACGAATCGTACGCCTCTTCCCGCTTGTACCGGGCGTTCGCGATCATGAGCATCGCGTACGCGTCGCCGGGTTCCCGGCCCAGCCAGGCCAGGGCCACCGCTTCCGATTCGTCCGGCTTGCCCCGTCGGAACAGGAGATTGGCGTAGGCGCGGAACGCCAGGACGTTCTGCGGCACGATCTCCCACCAGCGGCGGTACGCCGCTTCGGCAGCGTCCCATTCGCCGATACTGAAGCGGACGGTGCCGAGGCGCTGCCACACCTCCGGGTCGTCCGGCACGAGGCGCGCGGCTTCCTCCAGCAGCGGAACGGCGGCGGCGAGGTCGCCGTCTTCCATGAGATCCGCCGCCTCATCCATCAGGCGGTCAAACGATTCGGGATAGTCGATTTCGGACATAAGGGATAGAGTGGGGGTCAGGTAGCAGTGCGAAGGTAACAGTATGAGGGTAGCAGCACAGGTAGTGGATCGGAAGGATGGTTTCGGTGTGCGGGAGGGGGTGGACCTCACCCCCGGCCCCTCCCCGACACGGGGAGGGGAGCCGAATCCCTTTATGGATCGGTTGGTTCCATTTTGTACCCTCCTCCCACTTTGAGCCACTACCGCAGTACAACGGAGATCGTCAAGCCGCGATGGGGCTCCTTTAGAGGAGGAGAGGTCTATCCGAAAACTTCTCCCCGTCCCCCCGTCTCCCCTTTGCCCCGTCCGAAATCAGGGCACTTTCCGCTCGTCCGGCATTTTGGATGCGGGGTCGTCCACCGGTTCGAGCTCCAGCGGGGTCGCCGGGCCGAGCTTGCTGTTCGGCGGGGTCAACCCTTCCGTCTTCCCGACGAACAGGACGACCATCCGGTCGGGGTGGAGGTACTTCTGCGCTGCCGTTCTCACGTCGGCGGGGGTGACGGCCCGGATCTTTGCGGGATAGGTCTCCAGGTAATCCGCCGGGAAGCCCTGCAGCTCCAGCAGCGCCCGCTGCCGAGCGATCTCGGCGGCGGAATCGAACTGGAAGACGTAAGAGTTCAGGATTGACTCTTTCGCCAGATTTACCTCTTCTGCCGTCACGGGTTTCGACCGTATCTCCTCCATCAAGTCGGCGATCAGCTCGGCGGTCTCGGAGGCGCTTTCGGTCTTCGTCTGGGCGGCTGCGAGGTAGAGGCCCCGGTCCGGCCCCGACCGGATGATCGCGCCCACCGAATAGGCCAGCCCCCGGTTGGACCGGACCTCGCGCATGAGGCGGGAGCTGAACCCGCCGCCCCCGAAGATCTCGTTCAGCACGCTGACCGCCGGCTCGTCCGGGCTGTGCCGCCGCATCCCCAGGTGCCCCATCCTCACCACCGTCTGCGGGAGGTCGCGCGTGACGACGTACACCTGCCGCTTCTCCACCTCCCGGACGGGGTCCAGCTTGGGGAACTCCACCGGCTTGCGCTCCCAGCTCCCGAACGCCTTGCGGAGCCTCGCCAGCATCTCCTCCGACTTGAAATCGCCGGAGACGGCCAGGATCGTGTTGTTGGGATGGTAGAACCGCCGGTGAAACTCCCTCAGGTCCTCCCGCTTCACGTTCCGGACGGTGCGGACGGTGGGGACGAGCGCGTAGGGGCTTTCCCTTCCGTACACCAGCCGGGAGAACTCGCGGGCGGAGATGGCGTTCGGATCGTCGTTCTGGCGGCGGAGGGCTTCCAGGACCTGCCCGCGCGCCAGCTCCAGCTTCTCCTCGCGGAACGCGGGATTGCGGAGGATGCCGTTCAGGATCTCTATGACGAGGTCGCTGTCCTTGATGAGCGACGTGCCGCTCGCGGTGCCATACTCCGCCCCGATGGACGTTTCCACCCTGGCCCCGACGAACTCCAGCCTCCGGTCGATCTCGTCGCCGGTGAGCTCCTCTGTGCCGCCGGTCCGCATGACGGTTCCGGTCAGGCCGCCCAGCCCGGCTTTCTCCGGCGGGACGTAGATCCCCCCGACTTTCGTGTAGGCGGAGATGTTGAACACCGGGAGGTCATGGTCTTCCATCAGGTAGATGACGAGCCCGTTCGGGAGCACTTCCCGGCGAGGCTCCGGCGGGTCGAAGGTGAACGGCTTGATCGGGACCGTGCGGGGATGGACGTTCGTGAAGGGGTAACCCTTCGGCGTGGGGGCGGGTGTCGGCTTCACTCCCGATGGTTTAACCGACGGTGGGGCCGTCGGCTTGGCCGCCGGGGTGGAAGATCGCGGGGCGGGTTTCCGGCTCGGCGGCGCTTTCTGTGGGGCGGGAGCGCGCTGCGCCGCCGTTCCCACCGTCGGCATCCCGATCAGGGAAGCGAGCAGCAGTATCGTCCCGCAGCGTATCGGTCGTCGCATCATCGGTCACCTCCTGACGGGCTGCCTTCCCGAACGTCGGTCGGGGTATCGAGGGGCGAGGCCGTTTGCCCCTCGGTGGGGACGATCACGCCCGTCGTGCGGTTGGAGCGGTTGAGGTACTGCTTCGCGACCCGCATCACGTCTTCGGCGGTGATCTTCTGGATCACGTCGCTCCACCGCAGGGAGTACCGCCAGTCCCCGATGATGATCTGATCCGAAGCCAGCTGCTGCGCGAGCCCGGTGTTGGAGTTCAGGCTGTAAATGGACATCGCGACGGCGTTGTTCTTCACCTTCTGCAACTCCTCCGGGGTGACGGGCTCGGTCTTCAGGCGGTCCAGCTCTTCCTGGATGGCCTGGGCCACCTCTTCCGCCGTGTGCGGGGCGCGAGGCAGCGCCTCGATGGTGAACAGGTTCGGGTAGCGCGACCCCGGATTGGAGACGTAGCTCCCCACGGACGCCGCGATCTGCTTCTCCTGCACCAGCTTGCGGTAGAGGCGGGAAGTGCGGCCCCCCGTCAGCACCCCGTCGATCACGTCGAAGACGTAATCTTCGCGTGCGGGGGCGTTCGGTTTGTGGTAGAGCATGGTCAGTTGCGGCTGCGCGTCGAAACGGACCTCGACGCGCCGCTCGCCTTCCTGCGGCGGCTCCTTCGTGAGCACGGGCGGCGGGGGCGGCCCGGCGGGGATCGATCCGAAGTACTTCTCGACGATGGGGATGGCAACCTTTGGGTCGATGTCCCCGACGACCGCCGCGACCGCGTTGTTCGGGGCGTAGTAGGTCTCCCGGAACTTCAGGGCCGCCGGGCGGGTGAGGTTGAGGATGTCGCTCATCCAGCCGATGGTCGGGGAGCCGTACGGGTGAGCGAGGAAGGCCGTCGCGAGGGCGGCTTCGTCCAGCTTGCCGTCCGGCTGGGTTTCGGTGCGGAGGCGGCGTTCTTCGGCCACCACGTCGCGCTCGGCGTAGAACTCGCGGAGGACCGGGGTCGCCAGCCGCTGGCTCTCCATCAGCGCCCACAACTCGAAGCGGTTGGAAGGGAGGCTGACGTAATAGCTGGTGATGTCTCGCGCGGTGAAGGCGTTGAGGCCGGTGGCCCCGTTGCGGGAGTAGATCTCATCGAACTCGTCGTTGACGATGAAGGGCCGCGCCTCTCCCTCGATCCGGGTGATCTCGGCCCGCAGCTTCGCGATCTGCGCGGGGTCGGGGTTCGGGGTGGCGAGGTAGCGCCGGAGTCGCTCCGCCGCTTCGTCGGCCCGCTGCATGATGGCTCGCTCTTTAGCGAGGTCGCGGGTGCCGAGGACGTGCGTGCCTTTGAAGGCCATGTGCTCGAACATGTGGGCGAGGCCGGTGATCCCCACATGCTCGTCCACCCCGCCCACGCGGAAATTGATCACCCCGGAGAAGACCGGGGCCTCTTTCCGCTGCAGGAAGAAGAACTTCATCCCATTCTTCAGCGTGTGCTCCACCACTCGGTCTTCCAGCTTCTGCGCGGGGGCGGGGGGGGCGGCAAGCAGGGCGAGCGCGACCCCTCCCAGCAGGGAGAGCAGCCGGAGCGGCGCCCGGGGCGCAGAACGAGAAAACCGACGGGGAGAAGCCGGAGGTCGGCGCAGGAACATATCTCCTCCTCAAAACGATGGATCGCGTGAGATGGGTCGTGTGTGATGGGTCCAGGACTGACGCAAAGGGTATCTCTTCTATCCTCCCCATAATTTACTCGCATGTCATCCCGACTCGCTTCCATGTCATCCCGAGCGAAGTCGAGGGATCTGACCCTACGGGTAAGAGTCGTTCGGCCTATGAGAGAGGCTATCGTACAGGAGAGAGTTTTTCGTCCTCGGGGTCAGATTCCTCGCTTCGCTCGGAATGACATAAGAGAATCGGAATGACATGGAAGGGAGTCTCTGCGTAAGTCCTGGGGTTATGAAAATCGCGTGAAGGGTCACGGCGGGCGGATTGGGAGCGGGTGGGGGCAGGATCCATTTGAAACGGTCGATCTCCGTAGCCCCCTCTTGCCGGTTCAGCCGGTGAGCGGCGGAAAATCCGGTCATTATAGTATGCAAAAAATAAGCGGGTGGAGCGTAATGTTTGCCCCATCGGTGGGCGGATAGAAAATTCAGAATGGGATAAGTGGGTTTAAAAGCGGATAGAGGAACTGACGGGTGAGAGAAGAAACATGGTCCTTGCCGAGAGCCCTTTCCTTCATAGATGATTGACCGGAAAACCTACAGTTCTCAATAAAGTGGTTGTGAGAGCGGGAAGCATCGTATATCATAAAAGGGAGACGGCAAGCTGTTGTCGGACTGCCGGTTGATTGCCTCCTTCCCGATGGACGACGATCCTTTCAATCCAGGAACTCGTGAGAATCCTGCCCCTCGTCGGGGTTTCCCCCCGCGCGACAGCGCCCATCCGTCCTCTTCCCGCCCATCTCCCTGTTGAGCCGGTTCGGGATGGTTTCACCACGGGCTTGAGCCCCTAATTTGAACCTTTATGCGGAGCGGCGGTTTCTCGCGTCCTCCCCTCTTTTACCCGGCCTGAGTACCTGGCCCGACTGCCCGGAGCGATCCCATCGATCCGCTCATCTGACGAGCTTAAAGCAAGCGGCGAGGGGCGCATCCCCTCGGAGGGACCGGGGAGGTCATGGCGCTGACCCAACGTTTCAATCAACACGAGCCGGAGGAGACCGAGACGGCTCCCGTCATCGAAGTCCTCGATCCGGTTTATCCCGCCTCCACGCCCGCTACGCGCGCTTCCTCCGGCGTCGGAGCGAAGGCGCTGCCGGATCGGGACTCCGTGCTAGAGTGGCTGCAATGGCTCTCCTCCACCCTGAGCTCGTCGCCGGACCTCATTGATCTGCTCTCGTCCGTGGCCCCTCTCCTCGGCAGGCTGTTCAACGCGGAAACGATCACGCTCCACACCTCGACCGGCTCCCGGCTGTGCTACACGGCCCCCCCGCTGACCCGCGAGGCTCCGGTCGCTCGCGGCGGGACCCCCTCCCTGGCAAGTCGCGCGGCGGCGACGGAAGGCGTGTCCACCGGCATTCCATCCGCCGCGTTCGCCTCCTCGATCTTCCTGCAACTGGAAGACCCCTTGCCGGGTAGAATAGAGATCCGCCGGGCCGCGCCTCCGTTTACAGAAGAGGAGGTCCGCTTCGCCCATAATGTTGAGGTCTGCCTGAATCAACTGCTTCGGCAGGCGAACCCCGCCGAATCGGAGGCGAAAGGGGAGCCGGCTTCAGATTCTTCTACGCCTTCTACGCCCCCTACGGAGGAAGGGGGCTCGCTTCGACGGACGCTCCAGCAGCTCGGCACGGCGCTTCAGGCCGGGGCGGAGCTGGAGGAGACCCTGCAAGCCGTCGCGGACCTCGCGATGCAGATCGTCCATGCGGAGAGCGCCGTCATCCGGCTCCGCGATCCGGAGGGGAATCTGGCGGTGCGGGCCACCTCCGGCGGGAAAGAGATAGAATTACTCCGGCAGATCACCTTCGCGCCGGACGAGGGCGTCATCGGGCAGGTGGCCTCGGAGCGACGGCCTCAAATTGTGAACGAGTTCGACCCGGCCCAGCACCCCTTCACCGAGACGGTGATCCAGGCGGGGATCCACAATTTCCTCTGCGTCCCCATCCTCTCGGAATCCCGTCAGGCCGCGCTGGGTACGCTGACCCTGCACAACAAGCAGGATCGGCAGCCGTTCAGCGAAGAGGATCAGGCGACCCTTTCCGCATTCGCGGCCCACGCCGCCGTCGCCGTGGAGAAGGCGTTGCTGCGGGAGGAGCAGCAGTTGGCGGCGCGAGAGGCCGCCATCCTCCACGAAGTGACCTCCGCCATGGCGACCCTGAACCTCTCCTCCGTGCTCTCCGTCGCGGTCGAGAAGGTCGCCGAGGTGTCCGGCGTGGAGCGGTGTTGCCTCTTCCTCTACGACCCCGAGACCGGGCTGCTCCGGGGCGCGCACGACGGCGGCGACATCGCCTGGTGCGCCCTCGATTATCCCCGCGCGCGGGTCCCCCTTCCCCCCGCCGACCCGCTGTACCGGCGGCTGAACGAGGGCGTGCCGGTCGATCTGCCCGACCCGAACGCGACCTCCCCCTCGCAGGCGAAGCTGCTGGACCTGCTTCCCGGCTCCTTTCATGTGCTCATCCCGCTCCTCAACCACCAACAGCTCGTGGGGGTGATGGCCCTGACCCCGCCGCCGGATGCCCCGCCGCTTTCGATCCGCCAGTGCCGCATTCTGGTCAGCGTGGGGCGGCAGATCGCCTCCGCCATCGAAAACGCGCGACTCTTTGAAGAGGCCGATCACCGGGTCCGGGAGCTTTCCGCCCTGCAGCGGATCAGCCAGGCGCTCTCCTCCAGCCTCCAGATGAAAGAGATGCTGGAAACGGTGTTGGTCGAAGTCATGACGGCCCTCGACGGCACGTCGGGCTCGATCATGCTCTTCTCGCCGGCGCGCAATACCCTCCGGATTGAAGCCTGCTGCGGCCTGCCCGTCAAATACGCGCGGCGGGTGGTGAAGCTGGGGGATGGGGTGTCCGGCTGGGTGGCGCTCCACCGGGAATCGCTGCGGATGGAGAACCTTGCCGGGGATCCCCGGTTCCGTCTCCTCGTACCCCGCCCGGAGATCACCTCGGCGATGGTGGTTCCGCTTTTGGTGAAGCAGAAGCTGCTGGGCGTGCTGTGCGTCAACACGTCGTCGGACGAGCGCCGCTACAGCGAACAGGACCTCAATCTCATGAGAACGATGGCGGCTTCGATAGCCGTCGCCATCGAGAACGCCCGGCTCTACGACGAGGAGCGGAACATCGCCCAGATCGCCCGCGCGACGCTGCTCCCCAGCCTGCCGCTCGTGATCTCCGGGCTGGACATCGGGGAGAAGCACCAACCCGCCCGCGAGGTCGGCGGGGACTACTACTCCGTCTTCGAGATGCCGGGGGGCCGGGTGGGAATCCTCGTCTCCGACGTGTCCGGCAAGAGCGTCCACGCCGCCATGCACGCCGCGATGGGCAAGCATTTCATCCGCGCCCTGGCCCACCGCTGCACGGACCCCGCCGAAGTCCTCCGCTGCACCAATGAGCTGATCGCGCGGGAGACGCCGCCGGAGATCTTCATCAGCATCTTCTTCGGCATGCTCGACGTGCCGACCGGGAGACTCGTGTACAGCAACGCGGGCCACGTTCCGCCTCTGGTGGTGAAGCGCGACCACACGTTGGAGGAGTTGAGTCCAACCGGGATGCTCCTGGGGCTGTGGGACGACTCCACCTATGAAAGCCGGGAGACCGTCCTTGAAGTGGGAGAGGCGCTGCTGTGTTACACCGACGGCGTGACCGAAGCCCGAAGGGAACGCGCCCTGTTCGGGGACGACCGGCTGCGGTCCGCGCTGGCGAAGCATGCGCATGAGCCGTCGCAAAAGATCGTGGATGCGATCTATCGGCGCACCCTGGCGTTCAGCGGCAAGAAAATCGACGACGACCTCGCCCTGCTCGCCATCAAGCGGGTGTAAACTTCAGGGAGTAGGTTGTAGGGGGTAGGGTGTAGCGCCCTCGCTTAAGGCTTCTGAGGAGCCGTCGGGGAGTCGCCCTCACCCCGTCGCTCACCTCCGTTCGCGACGGCCCCTCTCCCAATGCTGGGAGTGGGGATCGGGATGCAAGGCTAATCTCTTCGGAGGGAGAAATTATTGCCGAGTACCCCACCCCTCGCAGATCCGTCGTTCCCGTAAGCTTGTACCCTGCCTGGGTCCTGTTATGGAATGAACTCGATAGATCCCTCTCCCAGAATTGGGAGAGGGCCAGCGCGAAGCGCGGGGGTGAGGGCGACTCACAGACTCAAAAACTCAGGACTCAGAGACTGTAGTTTCAGAGGGGAACGCCCTCGCCAACGCGGCGAACGCCTCCAGCCCCAGCTTCTCCCCCCGGATTTGCGGGTCGAGGCCCGCTTCCCGAATGATCGCCTCCACGTCTCCCCGGCTCATCTTCAACCCTCCCGACAAGGCGTTCGCGAGCGTTTTCCGCCGCTGACCGAACGCCGCCCGCACCACCTTGAAGAACCGCTCCTCGTCCGGCACTTCGACCGGGGGAGCGGGGCGGAGGTCCAGCCGCACGACGGCGGAGCTGACCTTGGGCGGGGGGAGGAACGCGCTTCCCGGCACAATCGCCGTGACCGATACCTCCGCGTAGTACTGCACGAACACCGAGAAGGAGCCGTAATCCGGCGTGCCCGGCTGCGCCTTCATCCGGTCCGCCACCTCCTTCTGTACGAGGACGACGATTCGTTGCAGGAGGTCGTGCTGCTCCAGCAGGCGTGTGAGCGCGGGGGTGGTGATGTAGTAGGGGAGGTTCGCCGCCGCCTTCTTTGGCCGGTCGCCGAAGTCGAGGAGGAGCTGCCGGAGGTTCACCTTGAGCACGTCCCCCTGCACAATGCGGACCGGCGGCGCGTCCGCCAGTGACTCTTCGAGGGCGGGGAGGAAGCGGGGGTCGAACTCGACGGCAGCGACGGCCCCGGCCCGCTCGGCGAGGGCGCGGGTGAGGGTGCCGATCCCCGGCCCGATCTCCAGGATACCCTCCTCCGGCTGCGGATCGACGGCCTCGACGATCTTCTGCAGCGCATTCGGCTCGACGAGGAAGTTCTGCCCGAGGGACTTTTTGAGGAAGAGGCCGTGCTTCTTCAGCAACCCGATCACCTGGGAACGCGAGGAGAGGTTGGGTGAGGGGGAACGGGGCTTTGGAGGAGTGGAGGAGAAGTCGGATTTACTCATACTTCCGCGTCTTTCGAGATGATGAAGTGATATGAAGCAACATCACTCATTTATATCTGGTATCATGTGCATCAAGCTAAGCCTAAAAGCTGAGGGTTGAGGAGGAGTTGATAAG
>JAHWJO010000518.1 GCA_019348365.1 Armatimonadota bacterium
GGCCTCATGAAATCTTTGCACGCGGAGTAATATCACCGCTCATTTACTGCCTACTACCTACTGCCTACTGCCTGCTGCCTACTGCCTGCTGCTCCAAGGAGGTTTGGTTGAGACTGCGTACCGTGTGGGGACTGGATATCGGAAGCTCCTCGTTGAAACTGGCCCGCGTGGAGGACAACGGGGGGCGCCTGTCCGTGCAGACGTACGGCCCCGTCGCTCTGCCCACGGATGGGGGGGACACCGCATCGGATTCGCTGGCGCAGGGGCTGGAGATGCTGCTCGCCTCCGCCGGGGCGAAGCGGCAGCCGATCACCGCCGCCCTGCCCCGCTCCACCGCGACGATCAAGTTTCCGCGCCTGCCCCGCACCTCCCCGCAGCAGCTCAATCAGATGGTTCGCTTCGAGGCCCAGCGGTACGTCCCCTTCGCCGTGGAAGATGTGGTGCTCAGCTTTCAGGAGCTGCCCGGCCACGGCCGCACCGAAGTCACCCCGCAGGGCACGGTGGATCAGATGGAGCTGCTCCTGGTCGCGGTGCGAAGGGACTCCGTCGCGAGTTTTTGTGACGCGCTCTCTTCGACGGGGCAGCCTCCCACCCATCTTACCGTCAGCACCCTGGGCCTCTGGAACGCCCTCCACCATTCGCCCCTCCCTGTCGACTCCAACGAGGCCGTCGTCGTGCTGGACATTGGGGGGAAATCGAGCACGCTGATCGCCTTCCATGAGGGCGAGATGGTCTTCAACCGTTCCGCCGGGGTCGGCAGCGACGGGCTGACCGTCGCGCTCATGCAGACGGGAGAGGACCGCGCCACGGCGGAGACCCTGAAGCGGGAGATCGGGATCGAGCCCCCGGCCTCCGCAATGTCGGATCTTGGTTTACAAACGGAAGGCGGGGCGGTCCCCGTCGTCGCGCCGGGTGAGGAGTGGGCGCAGGCTTTCGTATCGGAATTGCGGCGCTCCCTGGCGGCGCTCCGGGGCGAACGGCGCGAGCTTCGGGTGGAGCGACTCTACCTGACGGGCGGCGGCGCGAAGACGCCGGGGCTGCATGACTACCTTGAAGCGGCGACCGGGCTCCCCACCCAGGCGCTGGAATTGCCCGGAATCGTCTCCGATCCCCAGTTCACCGAGGCCGTCGGTGTGGCGCTGGGCGCCATGGGCCGGGGCGTCTCCACCATCGACCTCGTCGCCGAAAAGTTCGAGCGCGAGCGGGCCTCCCGGCGGCACCGGCTCCACATGCGCCTGGCGGGGCTGGCGGGAGTGATCCTGCTCATGGGAGCGGTGGCCCTCGGCGTGGCCTCCATGCAGGCCCAGCAGCAGCGGTCCCAGCAGATCGCCAGCGTGCAGCTGCTGGTCGACAATGCCGACCGGAAGCTCAAGGCCGCTCAAAAAGATTACGAAGCGATTCAGACCCGGGCCGCGATGCTCGAAACGGCTCTCACGCCCACGCACACCTGGCTCGACGTCCTCCAGGACGTGAGCGACCGCGCCCCGCGAACCGTCTGGCTCTCCGGGGTGGACCTGGAGAAAGGCAAGCCGATGGCCCTCCGGGGGACCGCCCTGAACGGCCAGGCCGTCCAGTCGTTCTGGGGGAACCTGGCCCGTTCGCCGCTCTACACCCGGCCTAACCTCTCCTACTCCAACGCCGCCAAGCTGGAGGAGCGGCAAGTTTTCCTGTTCGGAATCACGGCGGAGATCGTCGGCAACGTGCCGAAACCCACCAAGCCGGTGAAGAAGAAGGCCTCTTCCCGCCGGACAGCCGGGAATACGACCGACAAAGATAAAGCCGGTGATAAAACCGGCGATTGACCCGACCGCCTGATCCGATCCACCCGGTAATACCCCTCTTGGGAGCGTCCGGATGCGCTGAAATTCGTCTTTGAAGGAAATTCTTTCCTGCCGGGTCAAATAGTTTGAACATTTCTCTCTTTGAAAACGTCTATAGCATGGGCTCAATGGCAGGCCCACGGTTGTTCCCCTCGCTGGGAACGAGGAGCACAGTTTGAATCAGCGTGAAAAGATCCTGATAGGGATTGCGGCGGTCGTGGTGGTGGCGCTCGGCGCTCCCATGGCGGTCAGCGCGTTCGGCTCCTCCGAGGCCACCGAGCGCGCCATCGCGCGGCTGCAGACCGAGCGCCGGGAGAAAGAACAGGCGGCGGAACGGTACGAAAAGCTCGCCGAAGACCTCCGCCCGCAGGTACACCGGTACGCCTTCGATCTCCCTCCCGAGCAGCTCCGCCAGCAGATCGTCCGCAAAGTCACGAACCTGGCCCAGGCCTCCAACGTCACCCTCGTGACCACGCGGCCCCTGAAGCCCCGTCCGCTGGAGGTGCTCACCGAGGTTTCCGTGGAGCTTCACCTCACCGGATCCCTGCCCCAGCTGGTCCGGTTCCTCCACCCCCTTCAGCAGCCGGGCAGCCGCTTCTCCGTGGACCGCCTTCGCCTCTCCGCCGCCAACGCCCAGACCGATCTCCTCGATGTGAACCTGACCGTCTCGGGATACACCCTCAAAGTGCCGGAGCAGGAGACGACGACGACCCGCCGGAGCGCTCCGTGACGAGAGTCCCGCGTATCGCCTGGATCCTCCTCGCCGGCTTGGCCGCGATGGCGGGAATCCTCCTGCTGCTGCCGCCCCCGTCCGGGGATGCGGATGCGGCGGGTTCCGGCGGTCGCGTGAACTCCTCCGCCTCTCCTCGGGAAGCGGCTTCGGCCCTCGGATCCTCCGCTGAATCGACGAAAAGACCGGTTCGACCTCTGGCTGCGTACGACCGCCTCCGACAGCGCAACCTTTTCAATCCGCTGGTGAAGCCGGATACCGCTTCTCTTTCCCCCTCGGAGGAGATTCTGGGCCTACCGCCGCTGGATTCCGGTCTCCCCGCCCTGCCTCCCCTCGGGCGGGGCGGCCTGTTCCCGTCCGCCGCACTCCCCGCGAGCGCCAAGCCGCTCCCCACTCAGAACGCGCTTGGATCCTGGGCTTACGTGGGCTACGCCTCGGAAGACGGGCTGCCCGGCGCGGTGCTGGAGAACAAGGCCGAGCGCCAGGGTCGCATCGTGCGGGTCGGCGACCGGGTGGAGGGAGCGTTGATCACCGGCATCACCCGCCAGAGACTCCTGCTCCAAAGGAACGGCAAATCGTTCCTGCTCCTGCTGACCGACCCACTCGAAGCCGCGAAGAACGCGAAACCGGCCTCCCCGGCAAATGCTGCTCCCCCCGGCGCGCCGGCTCCACCGAAACCCGGTGCGGCCCCGCCGGGCGGACCCAACCCCGGACCGCCGTCCGGTCCGTCGCCCGCGCCGGCGCCCCCGCAGGGGGGTCCGCCCCGGCCCGCCACGGGTCCCACCCCCGCCCCGCCTCCGGTGATCATTCATGATAATGATCGTAAAGGATGATTCTCGTCGCAACCCTCTTCAAACGCTACTTACCATTGAGCGTTGGGCGTTGGGTATCAAGCGTTGGATTTTTATGAAAGCTGCGAAATCTGCATTATTAGACCCGTTTCAAAATTTGTGACCGTAAATATAAACAATTCGTCACCTT
>JAHWJO010000519.1 GCA_019348365.1 Armatimonadota bacterium
CTTCTACATTGCTCAATTCTCCCCCTGGATACACTAATAAACGCAAAACTATTCGCATACCAACTCACCAAAACACTACCTTACCAGCACACCCACTCACAAAAAATCCCTGCCGAAACCTCGGCAGGGATTTTTTATGCTCATATCTCCCAAATCCGGGGATTAAGGGATGATCTTGAGGGTTTTCGGGTCGAATTGGACCTGCTTGTTGTTCTTGTAAGCCAACTCCGCCATGTTGATCGCGACCTGAACCGGCGCGGCGATGTCCACCGGGCAGTTCGGCTGCTGGCGGCTCCGAACGCTCCGGAGGAAGTTCCGCTGGTGCTGGGCGATGTCCTCGCCCTGCCGGATGTCGTCGTTCTCGATCAGCGGCACGCGCTCCACGTCCACCTCGTCGGCGAAGGGGCGCTCGGGTCGGACTTCCACGCCGTTCCCTCCGAAGAGCACGTTCGCCTTATGGCCCCGGATCATCTCGTTCAGGCCGGTCTCGTTGATGGTCGAGCCCGCCACCAGGATGGTGTGACCGCTCGGGTAGTCCACGAGCATGTGAGTGGTGTCCGCCACCTGCCGGTCCGGGTTGTTGCCCGTATCGGTATCCATGTAGATGCCGCCGGTGCAGGCCACGCGGGACGGCCACTCCGCCCCCAGCGCGATCATGAACGGGTTCAGCTTGTGGGGGAACAGGTCGGTGAGGATGCCGCCGGAGTAGTCCCAGTACTTGCGCCACCGGGAGTACCGCTCCGGGCTGAACGGCACCTTGGGGGCGGGTCCGAGCCACATCGCCCAGTCGAGGTTGGCCGGGCTCAGGGCCGGGTCGATGCGGTAGTTCCACTCGCCGGCCTGGTTGTTGCGGCAGTAGCTCCCCTGGCTCCAGACCTTGTGGCCGATCCTGCCGGACTTCACTACCTGGCCCGCCGTGTGCCACTTGGCATCGGAGCAGCCCTGGGAACCGATCTGAACGATCCGGTCGGACGCTTTCACCGCCCGGTAAACCGCGATCCCTTCTTCCAGGTAGCGGGTCATCGGCTTTTCGAGATAGATGTCTTTCCCGGCCTTGAGCGTATCGAGGGTCTGGCGGGCGTGCCAGTGCTCCGGCGTGGCGATGAAGACCACATCGACGCGGGGGTCCTTCAGCAGATCCTGGTAATTCTTGTAACCCTTGACCTCGGGGTTGTCGGCGCTCTTCACGGCGGCTTCGAGGCGGTTCTGGTACACGTCGCAGACGGCGACGGTCGTGTGGTTCAGCTCCTGGCGATGCCGCTTCAGAGTCTGGTGGTGGTTATTGCCCTGGCCGCCGACCCCGATGATGCCGATGCCGATCCGGTCGTTCGCGCCGATGACGCGGGAGGGGGCGACGGCGAACTTGTTGCTTTTGGCGGGTGTCGGCTTCTTCGCCTGCGCCAGCGCCGATCCGGCAACGCCGGCGGACGCGACGGTCGCCCCGGCGACTTTCAAGAATTCACGACGAGCATTCGTTTCCTGTGACATGAGGATTTCTACTCCTTGAGTTCAGTTGCCAGTGGTCGGTGGCCGGTGATCGGTTCACCCCCTGGGGCTATCCCGACGCTCTGGATGCACAGGGCTTTACCGATCACCGGCCACCAGCCACCGATCACTGGGGTTAAAGGTCGAACCATTCCTTCTGGAATGTGACTTTCGCGCCGTTCGTCACGGCTTCGTTGGCCTTGAGGGCGACCACTGTAGCCTGGTAGCCGACTTCCGGGCCGTTGTCGGGCTTCTTGTTCTCCTTGATACAGGTGGCAAAATGCTCGACGGAATAGTAGAGAGGTGTCTTGCCGGTATCGACCTGCGCGATGGACGGCGTGCCGCCCGCCGAGAGAATCTTGGTGGCGTTGGCGATGAGGACGATGCCGGTGTCATCCATCACTTTCTCTTTCTTCGCGTAGACTTCCCAGCCCAGGAGCGGCGAATCGGTTTCCTTCATCATCCACGCCCGGAGGTCCTGGGTCAGCACCGCGCCATCGGCCCCCATGAACAGCTCGTACATGCCGCCGAACGAGTTGACCAGGGTGGCATCGTAAGCGAAACGAACGTTTTTCGGGTACTCGATGACACACTGCACGGTGTCGGGAACGTCGCGCCCGTCGTTCCAGTGCATGATCCCGCCGAACCCGGTGACGGAGACCGGCAGGTTGCCGAGGAACCAGGAGGCGATGTCCACCTGATGGATGCCGATCTCGCCCATAAGGCCGGGGGAGGTCGCCTTGTGGAGGCGCCAGTTGGTGGCCCGCTGGCGCTCCTCGTTCGGCGAGGTGCGCCGCCAGCTCGTCTTCTTGTGCCACTGGGCGCGGGCTTCCGCCAGCGTGCTCAGGGTGCCCGCTTTGACGAAGCTCTGGACGTGATGGTGCTGCGGGTTCGCGCGGTACTGCAAGCCGGATGCGAAAACCTGCTTGGAGTCTTTGCCCGCTTTCGCGATCTCCCGCGCTTCCTCCACGGAAACGGCGAGGGGGGCCTCGCAGTAGACGTGCTTGCCCGCCTGCAGCGCGTCGAGGACGATCTGCTTGTGCTGATGGGACGGGGTGGCGACGAAGACCGCCTGCACGTCCTTCTGCTCCAGGAGCTTTTTGTAATCGGAATGCGCCGTTGCCTTGGGAGCCAGCTCCTTGGAGCGGTTCAGGAACGGCTCGTAGGTATCGCAGATGGCGACGGCCTGGGCGAGCGGCAGGCGGGAGAGGATCCCTAGAATGTCGCGGCCCTGGGGACCCAGGCCGATGACCCCGCAATGGACGGGGGGGCCTGCCGGCGCTTCCGAAGAGGCCGGTTCCGCCGCGCGCAGCTCCTCGACGCCGGACATCGCGGCGAGGGTGACCGCCGCCGCCCCCTTGAGGAAGGTTCGCCGTTGAAGAGAATCGAATTCAGACATAAGCGTATGAAGTATCTCCGCCTTCCGAAGAAGGTCGGTACAGACAAGTGGAGAGTAAGAGTTGGAGCCGGTTTCTATCCATAAGGGGAGAAGTTCCCCCCTCACCTTGAATAAACGGGACTTCCCTGCGGGCGCAGAACCGCCGGGCGGCAGGGACGGAGCGGCGCGGAAACGCCGATCTTAATTATAGACAATTAAATGACCCAATTGGCTTCATGAATTTCTTGATTCTACGGGGATTCTCCCCTGTCCTACTATAATCGACCAATTTTGCAACATAAATATTGGATGAGAGCCGAACCCGCCAGCCGGATGCCTGCTCTTTTTGTATGGGTGAGGAGTTTTCTTCGTACGTGTCTCAAGAATAGAGGGGGTCTGCAGTCCGGAAGTGTAGGGCAGATGTTCCGTGCCGGGAGTAACCCCGCCGGTCCCTTCCTGCTACGGGAATGGAATGTACCTTGTTCCGGTGGACTCATTCAGCTCTTTGCCCTGTGAGGTATCGGTTCTGTGGGCCGGGGCGATGCGACTCAAACGTTTGGTGTGAGTTCCCGGCGAGTGAATTCGCGGCAACAACGGCACGAAGTCCGCCGACGCGGACTCTCCTTCCGGCCTGATGGAAAGGTTCGATCCGGCTCTTCTGGAGAA
>JAHWJO010000091.1 GCA_019348365.1 Armatimonadota bacterium
TAAAGGTAATGCTTTTTCCCCTCTTTTCGGAGCTTCTCCACCACCTCTTTCACCTCCTGGGACTTGCTCCGGTGCGCCACGAGCAGCGCATCCCCCGTATCAACGATGACGAGGTCCTTCACCCCCAGCGTCGCAACGAGCCGCGTGTCCCCGAAGATCAGGCACTCCTCCGTGTCCATCGTGATGACTTCCGGCCCCCGGACGACGTTCGTGCCGTCGTTGGGCGGCAGCACCTCTTTGAGCGCGTCCCACGTCCCGATGTCGCTCCAGCCCAGGTCCGCCGGAACGACCGCCAGGTGATCCGCCTTCTCGTAGATGGTGTAATCGATGGCCAGCTTGGGGATCTCCCGCAATTCCCGCTCCAGGGCCGCGTTCTCGTCTTTGGTCCCCAGCGCCGGCTCGATGCGCTTCAGAGCCTCGTACTCGCGGGGTCGGAGCCGCTCGAACAGGCGGAGCAGCTTGTCCACGCGCCAGACGGCGATGCCGGGGTTCCAGAGGTACTCCCAGCGCTGGGCGAACTCCTTCGCGCGCTCGATGTTCGGCTTCTCGATGAACTCCTCGATCCAGAAGGCGTCGCCGCCCTCGATATTGCGGATCGGCGAGCCCATCTTGATATAGCCGTAACCCGTCGCCGGGTAGGTGGGGTTCACGCCGATGATGACCCCTTCGGCCTGCTGGGCGGCCTCTTCGGCGAGCTTCAGCGCCTGGACGAACGCCTCCTGGTTGCTGATGTAGCTGTCCGACCAGGCGACCACGACGGTGCCCTGTGGGTCCACCTGCGCCACCTTCAGCATCGCCAGCCCGATGGCCAGAGTCGTCCCCAGGGCGAACGGCTCTCCCACCACGTGCGATTCCGGCATGTTGGGGAGGTGCTGCCGGATACGGTAGACGTAGCTGTCGTTGGTGACGACCCACATGTCCTCGGTTCGGATGAGGGGGGTGAGGCGCTCCACCGTCTCCTGGATCATCGGCTTCTCGCTGACCAGGGCGTGAAGCTGCTTCGGGTTGGTCTCCCGCGACGTGGGCCACAGCCGGGTGCCGGACCCTCCGGCCATAATCACTGCATACAAACGATAACCTCCGGGTTCTCTCGATCCGCTCAATGTAAAACTGCCCCCGCCCTCCGTAATCCATGGGGGTCACGGCTATTATGCGACATGGACCCTGGGACGACACCGTATCGAAAGATATTATGTCCCGTTCTTCTCCGAATCTTAAACGGATGCGGGCGTGCCCAGGGCGTTCTCCCGGAACCAGTCCAGGGTCCGTTTCAGCCCCTCTTCCGGCGGCACGACCGGCTCCCATCCCAACAGCCGCTGTGCCTTGGAGATGTCCGGGCGCCGCAGCATCGGGTCGTCCTTGCGGGATTCCGGCAGCGGCTCGAAGACGATCTCGCTCTTGTTGCCCGCGAGGTCGTTCACGAATCGGGCGAACTCCAGCATGGTGTACTCCGACGGGTTGCCGAGGTTGATCACCTCTCCCGCCGTGCCTTCGGTGAACATCGCCCGCCGGATGCCTTCGACAAGGTCGCTGACGAAGCAGAAGCTCCGCGTCTGAGAGCCATCCCCGTACACGGTGATCGGCGCGCCTTCCAGCGCCCGCATGCAGAAGTTGGGGACCACCCGCCCGTCGTCGGGCTGGTTGCGCGGGCCGTAGGTGTTGAAGATCCGGATGATGCGCGTGTCCGTGTCGAGGGAGCGGTGGTACTCCATCGTCATCGCCTCGCCGTACCGCTTGCTCTCGTCGTAGCAGGCCCGCACGCCGACCGGGTTGACGTTGCCCCAGTAATCTTCCGTCTGCGGGTGGACTTTCGGGTCGCCGTAAGCCTCGGAGGTCGAGGCGACCAGGAACTTCGCCCCGCACTTCCGGGCGTGCTCCAGCAGGTGGTACGTTCCCTGCGAGTTCACGAGCATCGTCTCGATGGGCCAGGTCCGGTAGCCGACCGGGCTGGCGGGGCTCGCCATATGGAAGACGGCATCCACGGCAGGGTACTCGCGCGGGAGCGACACGTCATGCTCGATGAGCTGGAATTTCGGGCGGTCCCGGACGGCCTCCAGATTCCGGCGGTCGCCGGTGATGAAGTTGTCCACGGCGATGACTTCGTGGCCCTCGGCCAGCAGTAATTCAGTCAGGTGTGACGCGACGAAACCGCCGCCTCCCGATATGAGTACTTTCACGTATTCGTCTCTCCCCTATTGGGAAATTAGGAAATGGGGGAGTTAGGAAATTGGGGAGTTACTGTTGCCTGTGATATTGGGACAAGATGGACTCTGCTCCGTTGCCGGAGATAAACAGAACGGAGAGACCCAACTCCCCGACTCCCCAATTTCCTAACTCCCCCATTTCCTAATTTCCCAGTGAGTCACGCGCGGCGTAGGCCGCGAACGCTTCAAAGTAGGTGTTGAACCCGCCGATGTCCCACCGGCGTTCGGTCTCCCGCAGTTTCAGGCCGTACATCGGAGTGGCTTCCAGCATCAGCCGCACGAGGGCATCCGTCAATTCCACCTCGCCCCGAGGACTGACCGGGGTGCGCTCCAGCGCCTCGAAGATCTCGGCGGGGAGGAGGTACCGGGCGGAAACGGCGATGTGACTCGGCGCTTTGTCCGCTGGAGGCTTCTCCACCACCCGGCGCAGGGCGAACGATTCCCCGCTCAGGTCTTCCCGGCGGGCGGGGTCCATCACGCCGTAGCGGGAGATCCGCTCCGGGGGAACCGGCTGGCCGAGGATCACCCCCGCGCCCGTCGTCTCGTAGAGACTCAGCATCCGGCGCAGGGGGGAAGCTTCCTCCGGCGAGTCGATCAGGCTATCGCCGAGCGCCACCAGCACAGGCTCTCCCGCCGCAAACTCCTGGCCGTAGAGGATCGCATCCCCGAGGCCGCGCTGCTCCTCCTGGATGACGAACTCCAGGTCCATCGGGAGCTCGACCTGTCGGAGGTACTCCGCGAGAGTCGGCTTCTCCCGGCTGGTGATCACGCACACGGATTCGATCCCGGCGTCCGCCAGCTCGTCCATCAGGCGGTGGAGGACCGGCTTCGCCCCCAGCGGCAGGAGTTCTTTGGGACAGGCGTAGGTTAAGGGGCGCATCCGCGTGCCCCGACCGGCGGCGGGCACGAGGGCGCGGGTGATTCGGGGAGGCGGCACGATACTCTCCGGGTGATCGGTCGGTCCAAGGTCGCATCATTATAGCACGTTCCGGAGTCGGGAAATTGAAGAGTTGGGGAGTTGGGAAATTGGGGAGTTGGGGAGTTGGGAAATTGAGGAGTTGGGAAACTCTCTAATGGGGAAGCCAGGAATACAGGAGACCCCTTTCACCCCCCGAAGTCTTTGGGACGGGGAGAGATCATTCATGAATTCCTCTTTTCCTGCTTTCCTCATCAATGGGTTTCTCAACTCCCCCAACTCCTCGATTGTCTGGAGGGGCAGGGGAGGACGGCTTTGTACTCCAAATAGAACCGTATAGGACCGTGAAGGGAAGAAACATTTTGCACCTTACCCATCCGACAACGCTTGGCCTCGCGCCTTCCTTCGGGTTTGGAGATCGTATCGGGTTGGCGACTCCCGGCCATGTCGAGGCGATGCGCCGGGCGGGAGGCAACATCCTCCCGATCTTCGCCCAGCAATCCATCCGCGAGATGGCCCGGACGAACCGTACTCCTCATGAGGTGATGGAGGATGCCCTGCGCGGCGCGGAGCAGGCGGGATACGACGGACTGCAAGGTGCGGACGCCGATCACCTCAAGACCCACGACGACGTGGACGCGACGGTAGAGGCGGGGTTCACCTTCTTCACCCTCGACCCCTCCGCGTTCGTGGACGGCCACGCCGACCGTTACGATGAGTCCGCCTTGCGGGAGAGGTTCGACGGTATCCGGGGACAGATCCCCTGGCTGGACGACTACCGGGGCCGCTCGGTCACCCTCCCCAACGGCACAAACGTCGATCTGGACGAGGAAGCCTGCATCCGGTGCGCCGTCAAGTACGGCGCGGCGATCCGCCATGCCCTGGAACTGTCGGATTACGTCCGGGAGCGAAACGCGCACGCCGGTCGGGACTACGAGATCGAGTTGAGCGTGGACGAGACCGAGGAGCCTACCACCCTCGCGGAGCACTACATCATCGCGTACCAGTGCCTCCGGGCCGGCGTGAAGCTGGTGAGTCTCGCGCCCCGGTACATCGGCGACTTCGAGAAGGGGGTGGACTACAAGGGCGACCCGGCGGCCCTGGAGCGCTCCCTCGAAGACCACGCCGCCGTAGCCGAGATGCTCGGGCCGTACAAGCTCAGCCTCCATTCGGGGTCGGATAAGCTCTCGATGTACCCGGCGTTCGCGCGGGCAACGAAGGGCCGGTTCCACATAAAGACCGCCGGGACCAGCTACCTCGAAGCGTTGCGGGTCGTCGCGCGGCACGATGAAGCCCTCTTCCGCCGGATCGTCGCGTTCGCGCGGGAGCGGTATGAGACGGACAGGGCTACCTACCACGTCTCCGCCACCCTCGGCTCGGCCCCGCCGCCGGACGACGTGGAATCCGCCGCCGAGCTCGAACGGATCTATCTCGGCTGCTGGGAGGACACCCCGGCGGGGCAGGGGTTCACCGAGCCGGGCCGCCAGATCCTCCACACCACGTTTGGCTCGGCGCTCACGCATCCGGAGCTGGGGCCGGCGATCCGCCAATCGGTCCACGCTCACCCGGATACCTACCGCGAGGTCCTCGCCGATCATTTTGCGCGTCACTTGGAGGCGTTGAATTCCGGCCTTTAGGAAGCCGTAATAGTAGGGAAGTAACCGTAGTTGGGGAGCCGAAAAAAGCCCGGTGCATCCAGTTTCGATGCGCCGGGCTGTGCTGGAACCGTTTCGATCAGGAGGTGCCGGGCTTTACAGGCTGTTCGCCGGTCCGCCCCCCGGTCCACCGGGTCCGCCCTGTCCGCCGCCGCGACGGCCGCCGCCGGGTCCCCGGTTCGGCTGGAGAGTCTGCCATTTGGTCCGCTGCTCGGGAGTGAGGACGGCGTTGATCTGCTCGTTCTGAGCCTGCCGGATCGCCTGCATCTGTCCGAAGATCGCCTGCCGGTCGGCGTTGGGCTGCTGCATGGTCGCGCGCAGGCCTTCCATCTTCGTCTGGCCGTCCTGGAGGATCCGGCCGATCTGAGTCTCCTGTGCAGCCGTCAGGTTCAGCTCGGTCTTCATCCGCTGGAGCATCTGCTGCGGGTCCATCCGCCCGAAGCCGCCCCGGCCTCCGCCGCCGGGACCACCCGGTCCGCCGCCGGGACCGCCCGGTCCGCCACGGCCCTGAGACCGGGAGCGGTACTGCTGAAGCTGCTCCGGAGTGAGGATCCCGGACAGGCGGCGCTCATGCTCCTCCCGGAGCGCCCGCATCTTCTCCTGGAAGTCGAAGGTTTCGGCGTCGAACTTCTGACGCTGCTCGGGAGTTAGGTTGAGCTCCTGAGCGAGACGGCCGCTCCGGTTGCCGCCCTGGCCCGGTCCGCCCGGCTGGCCCGGCTGGCCTTCGCGGTTGAGGCGAATTCGGCGTCCGCCGGGAGCGGCGTTGTCGCCGTTGGAGGGGGCGTTGTTCTGGGCGAAGGAGCCCGTAGTCGTGAAGGCGAGAGACAGCCCCATGCCGAGCAGCCCGGCACATACCATGGATCGGTGTTTCATAATGTTGACTCTCCTGTTGAGGTGGGGAGGAGAAGGGAAAAGCCAACATCCCTCGCTCTCCTGAATGATGCTTTGTTGAATTAGACGGAGAGTCGATACGGCGGTTGCATCTCCGCCATGCAACGGCGAATCACATCACCAGGAGGCGGGCCTGTTCCGACTCCGGGGCTGGAGTCGCCTCCGGCTCGGGCAGGGAATCGAACTCCAGCTTCACGACGAGCACGGTGTTGCACCGCTCGTTCACCGGCAGCTTCCGAATGCGAAGGCACGCCGTCTGATCGGTGTGCTCGCTCGGGACCAACTCCACCGCACACACCACTGGCTCTCCCGTGTTGATCAGCACTGCGCGCCGGGGCGCGACGGCGAGGGGCTTGAGCTTCACCGCATCGGAGAACGGATCTTTGTGCAGGTGGACGTACAGCGTGTCCCCGCGACGGGTCAGCAGGACGTTCCGGTTCGTGGTGAACGCCGGGGCTGGCTCGACCCCGACGAGCGATTCGCGTACGGCACGATACCAGTCGCCGATGCGCCGGAGGATCGCGGTGGCTTCCTCCGGGAGAGTCCCGTCCGCCTTCGGGCCGACGTTGAGCAGGTAGTTGGCCCCCCTTGCCAGGTACCGGTCGATGCTGCGGATCAGGTGCCGGTCGGTGTAGTAGTCCTCGTCGATCCGGTAGCCCCAGCTTTCCGTCCCGACCGACTGGCAGGCCTCGGTGGGAGTCGCGAACGCCGGGGCTTCGTCCGCACGCTTGTCGTAGTCTCGCTCGGGGGTGCCGAAGTCCCCCGCGTCGAAGCCCCGGTTGTTGATGAGGATCCCCGGCTGAAGCTCTCGGATCATCGCGTGGATTGAGGGATCGACGTGCTGCTCCACGTTCATGTCCCACCAGAAGGCGTGGAGCTTGCCATACTGCGTGCAGAGCTCCCGGACCTGCGCCTTCAGGAAATCCAGGTATTTGTCGTGGTCGGGCTCGTCGCCGGGAAGGGGTCCGGGAAGCTCGTGGTGTCGGCCCTGGTTGGGGTAGTTCGGGTGGTGCCAGTCCACGATGGAGTAGTAGAGGCAGAGGGGGAAGTTCCGCCGGTGGCACGCCTCCGCGAGCATCCCGACGATGTCTTTCCCGTACGGCGTGTTCATCGTGTTGTAAGGAGTCTGCCGCGTGTCCCACAGGCAGAAGCCGTCGTGGTGCTTGGTGGTGAGGCAGACGTACTCCATCCCGACCTCTTCCGCGAGGTCCAGCCACGCATCGGGATCGTACGCCGTGGGATTCCACCGGGCGGCGAGCTTCGCGTACTCCTCGCGGGGGACGCGCCCCCGCCACTGGTGCTGCTCGTGCCAGCCGGGGATCGCGTACAGGCCCCAGTGCAGGAACAGTCCGAACCGCTTCTCGAAGAATGCATCCCGCCCGTCGCCGAATCGCCGCATATCCCCTCCTTTCCGGCCCGGTCTCCTCCGTGGTCTGAACTACCGATTCACCTTCCCGTCCTCGGGGGTCGGGAGAATCCAGATGTTGCGGTAGCGGACCCGGTTCCCGTGATCCTGCAGCAGGATCGGGCCGGGCCGGGAGTAGTCGTTCCCTTCCGGCGGGAGCCCGGCGGTGGTCGTCCGCGCGTCGAACTCCACGTTGTTATGGATGAGCACGCCGTTATGGAGGACGGTGATCCGGCCCTTCTCGGTCTGCTTGCCGTCGGGGCCGATGCGGGGGGCGCGGTAGGCGATGTCGTAGGACTGCCAGCGTTCCGGTCGTTTGGAAGCGTTGCGGAGGGGGACCGCCACCTGGTAGATTCCCCCGGCCTCGTTGTCGCGCGGCGGCTGCCCGTACGAGTCGAGCACCTGGACTTCGATCCGCCCCTGGTTGTACACGCCGCTGTTGGCGCGACCCTGTCCTTTGGCTTCGGCCATGAGCGGCAGCCAGAACTCGACGTGGAGCTGGTAATCCCTGAACTTCTCTTTCGTGAGGATGTCCCCGTTGCCGGGCGCGACCTCGACGTAGCCGTTCTGCACCTTCCATCCGGCGGGCTGGCCGTTATTGCGGTTGACCCACTGGGAAAGGCTCTGGCCGTCGAACAGCATGGTCGCGCCTTTCGGGGCGGGGACGCGCGGCGCGTCGGTCGAATCCGGGTCGCCCGCGCGTGATGCGGCGTTCCCCGTCATGGGGAGGCAAAGGCCCAGCGCCGTCGCGCCCGCGAGACCGGTCATTAGCAGCGTTCTTCGGTCCATGTTCAAAACTCCGTTTCCGGCAAAGGACTCCCCCATTCGAGGAGTCCGGGTGGAATTGGCTAAACTAGAGGAGCCGGGAACGGCATCGCATCCCGGTCCGTTGATCTCATGGTACTGACACCGGCGCATCCAGGAAAATTCATGAAATACACCCGAAGACGAGTCCTGAAAACGGCGGCGGCCACGCTCGCCGCCGGTTCCGTGGCCGAATCCGCGGCCCTCGCCGCAACCCGCGCGAAATCTCGCCCGAAGGAGAAGATCTTGAACGAGTCGCCGGAAACCGATTCGGTGAAGACGGACGCCCTCCTCTGGTACCTGGAGCCCGCCGATCAATGGCTGGAAGCCCTGCCCCTCGGCAACGGGCGTCTGGGGGCGATGGTGTTCGGAGGGGTGCCGCTGGAGAAGCTCCAGCTCAACGAATACACCCTCTGGGCCGGAAGCCCCCACGATTACGCGAACCCTGGAGCCGTGGAAGCCCTCCCGGAAATCCGCCGCCTCGTCTTTGCCGGGGAGTGGGCGAAGGCCCAGGATCTCGCCAACAAAGAGTTCATGAGCGTTCCCCTCCGGCAGGTGCCATACCAGACCGTCGGGAACCTGACCCTCGCCATGCCGGGCGGCGAGGCCGTTTCTGATTATCGCCGCGAGCTGGACCTGACATCGGCGGTCACCCGAACGACCTACGCCGCCGGGGGAGTCCGTTACACCCGCGAGGCGTTCGCCAGCGCGCCCGACGGAGTGATCGTGATGCGGCTCACCGCGGACCAACCGGGGAAGATCGCCTTCACCGCCGCTTTCGACAGCCCGCAGAGCTCCACGGTCCGCACGAGCGGGAAAGAGACCCTCGTGCTGGAAGGGACGAGCGGCGATGCCAACGGGATTCCGGGCAGGGTCCGGTTCCAGGCGCTCGCGCGGGTCATGGCCGAGGGCGGCAGCGTCGAGGCCGACGGGGAGCGCCTGAAGGTTGCCGGGGCGGATGCCGTCACCCTGCTCGTCTCCATCGCCACCAGCCACCGGAATTACCGGGATGTCGGCGGCGACCCGGAAGCCCTCGCGCAGAAGTTTCTCAACGCCGCCGCGCGCAAGCCATACGAGCGGCTGCGGAAGTCGCACGTCGAGGATTACCGGAAGCTGTTCCGCCGCGTCTCGATCTCTCTGGGCTCCGCCGACCCCGCGCGGGATGCGGAAGCCCTCCGGCTCCCGACGAACGAGCGCGTCGTCGCCTTTGGGGAGGGGAAGGACCCGCAGCTCGCGGCGCTGCATTACCAGTTTGGCCGCTACCTCCTCATCTCCTGCTCCCGTCCGGGAGGCCAGCCCGCCACGCTTCAGGGTCTCTGGAACGAGAGCATGACTCCCCCGTGGGAGTCCAAGTACACCATTAACATCAATACAGAGATGAACTATTGGCCCGCCGGTCCGGCGAACCTGATCGAGTGCTACGAGCCGCTGTTCGGGATGATCGCCGACCTGTCGGAGTCGGGGCGCAGCACGGCGAAGGCGCACTACGGGGCCAAAGGCT
This sequence comes from Armatimonadota bacterium, assembly GCA_019348365.1. Taxonomy (GTDB): domain Bacteria; phylum Armatimonadota; class DTGP01; order DTGP01; family JAHWJO01; genus JAHWJO01. The sequence continues at coordinate 9,377 of JAHWJO010000091.1, forward strand.
GGGTCTGCCACCACAACACCGATCTCTGGCGGGGGACCGCGCCGGTGGACGGGGCGTTCTACGGCCTGTGGCCGACGGGCGGCGCGTGGCTCTGCAAGAGCCTGTGGGACCGGTACGAGTTCACCCGCGACCGCACGGTCCTGAAGAAACATTACCCCTCGATGAAAGGCGCGGCGGAATTCTTCCTCGATACGCTGGTGGAACACCCGGAGAAGGGCTGGCTCGTGACGAACCCTTCCATCTCGCCGGAGAACGCCCACCATAAGAGCGTGAGCATCTGCGCGGGGCCGACCATGGACAACCAGATCCTCCGGGACCTCTTCGACGCAGTAGCGGAAGCGTCCGAGATCCTGGGCGTGGACGCCGGATTCCGGGAGAAGGTCCGCGCCGCCCGGTCTCAACTGCCGCCGGACCAAATCGGGGAGCAGGGGCAGCTTCAGGAGTGGCTGGAGGACTGGGACGCGGAGGCGCCGGACCGGCATCATCGGCACGTCTCGCACCTGTACGGCCTCTTCCCCAGCGACCAGATCACCCGGCGGGACACGCCGGAGCTGTTCGCGGCGGCCCGGAAGTCGCTGGAGTTGCGGGGCGACATGGCGACGGGGTGGAGCCTGGGGTGGAAGATCAACCTCTGGGCCCGCCTGGAAGACGGCGACCGCGCCCACCGGCTCCTCACTCATCTGCTGTCGCCGGAGCGAACCGCGCCGAACCTGTTCGACCTGCACCCGCCGTTCCAGATCGACGGGAATTTCGGGGCCGTCTCGGGCGTGACCGAGATGCTGCTCCAGAGCCACGGCGGCGAGATCCGCCTGCTGCCCGCGTTGCCGTCGGCGTGGCCCTCCGGCGCGGTGTCGGGGCTGCGGGCGCGCGGCGGTTTTGAGGTGGATCTGAAATGGAAAGAAGGGAGACTGGAGCGGGCGGTGATCGCATCCCACGCGGGCTTGCCCTGCACAGTGCGCCTGGGCGAAACGGTAGCGACGTTTCCCACGCAGGCCGGAAAACGGTACAAACTCGATGCGACACTGAAGCCGACAAAGGCGGGATGATTATGGGATTGCTGGAGAACCGGGTGGCGTTCATCACGGGCGCGGCGAGCGGGATCGGAGAAGGGATGGCCCGGCGCTTTGCCCAGGAGGGCGCGCGCGTGGCGATAGCCGACGTGCAAACGGAGGACGGCGAGCGGGTCCGGGACGAGATCCTCGCGGAAGGAGCGGAAGCCCTCTACCTGAATTGCGACGTGAGCGATCCGGACTCCGTCCAACAAGCCGTTGAAGCGACCGTGGAGCGGTTCGGGAAGCTCGATATCGTATGCGCCAACGCCGGGATCAACGGGGTCTTCGCCCCCATCGAGGAGCTGAAGCCGGACGAGTGGGACCGAACCCTCGACATCAACCTCAAGGGGACCTACCTGACCGTCCATTTCACTGTACCGCACCTGAAAAACGCCGGAGGCGGGAGCATCATCATCACCAGCAGCGTGAACGGGAACCGCTCCTTCGGCTACCCCGGAGCCTCGGCGTACAGCACCTCCAAGGCGGGGCAGGTCGCTTTCATGAAGATGATAGCGCTGGAGCTGGGCCGCCATCAGATTCGCTGCAACGCGGTCTGCCCCGGCGCGATCCACACCAACATCGACGAGCGCACGGAGCCGCACAACACCGAGAAGATCGGGATCGAGGTGGAGCTGCCAAAAGGCAGCCCCGCCGTGAACGAGGGGCAGGGGGAGCCGCTGGACGTGGCCGATACCTGCCTGTTCCTCGCTTCCGATCTGGGCCGGCACGTCTCCGGGGTGGAGATCTACGTGGACGGCGGCGCTTCGCTGCTGAGGTGAGGGCGCTTTCGGCAGAGGGTTGAATATCTTGAACGTTCCACGAAAGGAGATCCGTATGTCTCAAACCCCGGCGAAAGTCGGCATCCTCGGAAGCGGGGCCATCAGCGGCAAGTACCTGGAGAACTCCAAAAAGTTCGATGCGTTCGAGGTGGTCGCCTGCGCCGACGTCCGCCCCGAAGCCGCCCAATCCCGTGCGGAGGAGTACGGCGTGAGGGGCTGCGGCGTGGAGGAGCTGCTGGGTGATCCCGAAGTGGAGATCGTCATCAACCTCACGCCCCACCGGACCCACGGCGAAGTGGGCCTTCAGGTCCTCGACTCCGGCAAGCACGTCTACAACGAAAAGCCGCTGGCGGTGCCGCTGGAGCATGGGAAGC
>JAHWJO010000520.1 GCA_019348365.1 Armatimonadota bacterium
GCACAAAGCTGAAGCGCCTCTACCCTTCACATTCTTAGTGGTCATGTACTAGGGGACCAAGTCCCCCGGCGCCCGGCCTGAGCATATCGATACTCACCATGAGGCCTGCTGAAATGATACAATTCCATCAGCAGCACTTCTTCTTTCTAGGCTTTCGAGGCTTGGGTTTCGGTCTGTATTTTTCTATGTCGAATTCGTCCGCCAACTTGTCCCGAATCCGATTGATGTTCTCAGGTGTCAATTCGTCAGGGCGCAACTTGTCTAGCACCTCAAATAATTGAGCGTTATAGCACCCCTCGCTATGGAATCTTTTAGTATAGCAAATTAGAAAATCGGCACTACTTTTTGAGGCAGGGGTAGGAAAGCGGAATGCATATCCGTGGGGATAAATCCTACCCCTAATCTGGTTTGAAGCCCGCTCAGAATTGGGATTATTATCCTTCATGTGAGCTTCCGCCTTTGCGCATAGCTCACAACGTAAGGAATTGGAGCCGATGTCAGATCTAATTTCAGACAGTTCCACCTGAGTTTTCTGGCCGTATAGACCCTTTTACCGCCTGAACTCACACTCTATCCTCTTACCAGAGGGTCGGAACAACGCTCACAAGGACGAAAATCAAGGCTTGACAGAACCAGAAAAACCTTAACCTGTGAGCTATAGCCTTAGACCTTCATCGGGTCCTTTGCAGCATTCTCTACCTCTTGAACCATCGGCGTGTTGCCCGTGAATCCAGCCGGGACGAGTTGGAGGGTCATCGCATCTTCCCCGCAGACGGGGAATTTATTGCACCGGACGCACTCGTTCCAGACCTTGTGCGGAAGGGTGGATTTCTCAGTCAGCTGGAAACCCTGCTTCTCGAAGAAGCCGGGGCGATAGGTGAGCGCATACACCGTCTGAAGGCCGAGTTCTCTCGCTTCCTCCACGCAGGCTCTCACCAGCGCCGCTCCCACTCCCCTCTTCTGCGCCCCGGCGGCCACCGCGAGGGCTTTGATCTCCGCCAGCTCCGGGGTATCGACATGGAGCGAGCAGCAGCCGAGGATTTCGTTGTCCGCCTCGGCCACGACGAAGTCGCGGATGTTTTCGCAGATCTCCCCCAGGCCGCGATGCAGCATCTCATCCTGCCGGGCGAACGGCTCGATGAGGGCCTGAATGACGGGAGCGTCGGAGAGCCGGGCTTTTCGGACGTGTAGGGACATGTATGTTAAGAGGTAAAGAAATAAGAATTAGGAACAGGGATCGGCATCCCTCTCCCCCGTTCCCTCGATGGATTTTCGATATGCCAGGACCGTGGTGGGGGTTACCCCATGAGCGGTGGTCTGAGGGCGGCGTGAGGGCGGGTAAAAGCCTGGCAACTGGAGTAGATATTATAACACAACGTTTGCCGTCGGTCGATAAGAGTGACGTCCTGATCAAGAATGCGCCTCGATCGGCGAGGGCGACGACTCGGCCTCGGAACCTCCCCTGCTGCCGTTTCGCGAGCCGCGCAGAAGCTTCAACGCTTTACGCCCGGCGCGGAACGCCAGGTCGGTGGTGGACGACGTGAAGAGGCGCAGGGAGGGATGGAACGCCCGGAATCCAACGAGCGGGCGCTCCTCCGTCGAGTAGTTCTTCTTGAACGTATTCAATCCCGCCAGGTGGTCGAGATGGGTGCAGCCCCGGTCCGCGAGATGCTGGATGAGCATCAGGGTCCCCACCGCTCCCGGACTCCGCACGGGATGGGTCTCGTGGAGGACTCCCTGATGGTAGAGATCGACTTTTGCCCCCACGCGATAGCCGTGCAGCACCGCGTATACCCTCCCCTCCCACGAGAGGCGCGCCAGGAGGGCGCCGCCCTGGGGCAGCAGGCGGCGGGTCACGCACCGGTGAAATTCCTGATGCCGGGGCGCGAAGCACCCGGATTTTCCTTCCGTCGCCCAGCGCGCCTGGTGCAGCTCCACCATCTCGTCGAAGAAGCGCATAGCGGTCTCTTCGTCCGTCGCCGTCTCAAAAATCATCCCGGCGCTCTCGGCGGCGCGCAGGAGTTTCCGGGCCTGCTTCCTCGTGTCCGAGGAGAGCCGCTGGAGGTACGCGTCGAACCCATCGGTGCAATTCGAGAGGTAGCACTGCCCCATCGGCTCGACGTGGACCTTCTTTCCGCCGGATTCGTATCGCGGCTGCAACTGAAGCAGCGGCGAACTCCCTGACATCCCATGCAGGTCCAGTTCGTCCCATGAAGAGAGTGATGAATCGAGGAGCAGGGCTGCCAGAGCATCGATACACGCCGACTCCATCCCCGGAGCGTGGAGCAGGTCGAGGTAGTCGGAGCAGGTCTCCTCGAAGGCGGCCTCTCCGCTGGCGAGGAAGCCGAGCTTTCGCAGGCGAAACGGGAGCGGGCCGGGAACGCTGAAGTATAGCGGCAGCGCGCCAACGAGCTGCGAGCCCTGGCGCAGCGCGACGACCCGCAAACCACCCGAAGGGTCGGAGTAGGCCGGCCCGTAAACGCGCCACCATTCGTGCAGCCATTCCCATTGCAGCGGCGGGGAAGCCGTCGGGCTGGCTTCAAAGAGGCATTTCCATTCGTCTTCCAGCTTCTCCCATTCGGGCAAGCTGTCGATGATCGTGGCGGTGAGTTCAGAGGGCATAATATCAGGTTTTATATAGAATAGGAGCCGTGTACCCTGCAATCGCAGAGGAATAGCGGTCCTGGAATCAATCAGCGGGCGTTTCGCATCATTCCCATGCGGAACGCCTGGAAATTGTCTTGATACTCCGCAGCGATGCGGGGATACGGCGGATTTCCCAGGCGCTCCAATTGAGTGGATGCCTGGAGGAAAGAGAAGTGGACTTTGAAACCGGCGCGTCGAATCTCCGCATCGGCTTCCGGCGACATCGCTCCTTCATGGCCCACCGGATACGCGAAGGCCAGGGGCGGCATTCCCGTCTGCGCGAGCAGGTCATCGAAGCACCCCTGAATCTCTTCCCGCAGGAAAGCCGGATCATTGACGCGGCCCAGGACCGGATGGGTGCGCGTGTGCCCGCCCAGATCCATCCTCATTTCCTGCATCCGCCGCGCCTGCTCCCATGTCATGAAGAAGGAGCGGTCCCGATACGCTTCCGGATCTACACCGGTGAACTCCGACAGGCGCTCCAGACAGGTGTCCACCTTCTCCCAGGGCGCATCGATCAGCCGGTGAAGAAAACGACGGATCGTTTTCGCCCGGCCCGCGCTGTGAGGCTGATAAGGAGGATCGTCCCCGCCGAACGGCGACGGGATCGATTCGACTCGGGAATGCTTCAGGCAGCACGCGGCGTAATCCCACCATGGGATGCGGGAAGACTCCAGAAAATGCGTCGCCAGAAAGAAGCACGCCGTCACGCCCTGCTCTTTTAATATCGGCAGGGCGTACTCGTAATTGTCGCTATAACCGTCATCGAAGGTGATGAGTGCGGGCCGCTCCGGCAACGTAGCAGGATCGTCCAACCCCGCCACCAGCTCCGGAATCGACAGGAGATCCAGGTGCCGTCGATAGTAGCGGAT
>JAHWJO010000092.1 GCA_019348365.1 Armatimonadota bacterium
TGATACCTCGTGATATATGGATCATTGCCCTAAATGTCGGTGAGCCATCGGCTCCATGCAAACGATTCGTACTCCGACCCCTTCGACTCTTCTGGAAAGGAAGATTCCGTGACCTGGAAACGCACTGACAATTGCGGCGAGCTACGCGGCGGCGATGCCGATCGGACCGTCACCCTCAACGGCTGGGTGCAGCGGACCCGCGACCATGGCGGCGTCATCTTCATCGATCTGCGGGACCGCACCGGGCTGGTGCAGGTCGTTTTCAACCCGGAGACCGACCCCGAAGCCAAAGCCATCGCCGAAGACGTGCGGAACGAGTACGTGTTGAGCGTGACCGGGACGGTTCGCCCCCGCCCGGAGGGGACGGTGAACCCGAACCTCTCCACGGGAGAGATCGAAGTGGCGGGCCGCCAGATCGAGGTGCTGAACACGAGCAAGACGCCTCCCTTCCCCATCCAGGACGACGTGGACGTGGACGAAAACGTGCGGCTGAAGTACCGCTACCTCGACCTGCGCCGCTCGAACATGCACGACAAGATCGCGCTGCGCCACCGGGCCATCCAGTTCATGCGAAATTTCCTCGACGCGCGCGGCTTCTACGAGATCGAGACGCCGATCCTGCTCAAGTCCACGCCGGAGGGTGCGCGGGACTACCTCGTGCCGTCGCGGATCTACCCCGGAAAGTTTTACGCGCTGCCGCAATCGCCGCAGCAGTTAAAGCAGCTCCTCATGGTCGCCGGGTTCGAGAAGTACTTCCAGATCGCCCGGTGCTTCCGCGATGAGGATCCCCGCAGCGACCGCCAGCCGGAATTCACCCAGCTCGACCTGGAGATGTCGTTCATTGAGCAGGAAGACATCCTCTCCCTCATGGAGGCGATGTTCATCGAGCTGGTGGAGAAAGTGAGCGATAAGAAAGTGATCCAGCCGTTCCCGCGCCTGACCTACGCGGAGGCGATGGAGCGGTACGGCTCCGACAAGCCGGACCTCCGCTACGGCCTGGAACTGGTGGACCTCTCCGACCTCGTGGCGGAGACGGAGTTCAAGGTGTTCAAGGACACCGTCGCGCGGGGGGGCAGGGTGAAGGCGATCCGCGCCCCCGGCTGCGCGGGATACACCCGCCGCGAGGTGGACGAGCTGACGGAGTTCGTGCGGCGGGCGGGCGGCAAGGGCCTCGTCTCCATCGCGCTGACGGAGGAGGGCCTGAAGAGCCCCACCCCGATCCTGAAGTTCCTCACCGAGGCGCAGGTGCAGTCGCTCTTCGACCGGGTGGGGATGGAGGTCGGGGACATGATGTTCGTCGTGGCGGACGACGCGAAGACGACCGCGACGGTACTGGACCGGCTCCGCCGGGAGATCGCGAATCGGCTGAGCCTGGGGGACCCGAACCTGCTCTCCTTCGCCTGGATCGTGGACTTCCCGCTCGTGGAATGGGACGCGAAGGACAACCGGTGGGATGCGACGCACCACATGTTCACCGCGCCCAAGCCGGAGGACCTCCCGCTGCTGGACACGAACCCCGGCGCGGTACGGGCCGACTGCTACGACCTGGTCTGCAACGGGCACGAGGTCGCTTCCGGCAGCATCCGGATCCACCGACGCGACGTGCAGGAGAAGGTGTTCAGCCTGCTTAACTACACGGAGGAGCAGGCGGCGGAGCGGTTCGGGCATCTGCTGGAGGCGTTCGAGTACGGCGCGCCGCCGCACGGGGGTATCGCGCCAGGGATCGAGCGGATCCTGATGCTCCTGACGGACGGGGAGAACATCCGGGACGTGATGGCGTTCCCCAAGACCGCGAGCGGCCACGACCCGATGACCGACGCGCCCGACCGCGTGGACGAAGCCCAGCTCAAGGAGCTTCACATCGAGGTGGAGCTGCCCGACGAGGATGTGGAAGAGGAGTAGCCCTCTTCCCTGCCTCTCCCGTCCAACGCATCATCCTCCGGCTCCTTTGAACGGGGGGTTCGGGTTGTGGGAGGATGCCGCCCTTCAAATGCCGTGGTACAATGATCCTGGAGGTTGTTGTCATGGATAATACGGTTCTACTGGATTCCACCCCCAAAGGCGATGCGGAGTATGAGGCGGCTATTGATCATCTCCTGGACGAGATGAAACGTCTTCGCGAGCAAATGGCGGACGATCAGCATGAGATTGAAAGGCTGCGCGCGGAAACCCGTGCCTCTCTGGCCTTGCTGAAAACTCCATAGCCATGTGGAAGAAGCTCTACGAGATTACCAATCTGCTCTTCAATTTTGGCAAGGATCTTCAGCAAAACCGGGCTGATCTCAAGCAATTACAGGCCGAGGTAAGCGAGTTAAGCGCCACCACGCAGGAAGAGCTACGTAAACTGCGGGAAGCCATACAACGTCTGGCGTATGAACTTCAACGCGTACAGGAAAACGAAACCCATGAAAGAGAAAAACTGGAATTGCGTTTAGAAATCCAACGCTTGCGTTCACAAAAACAATTGCCACAGGGCGATGATGATGCGAAACCTACAGAGGACTGAGGAACAGTCACATTGCCCCTCGGTTGCCCCTTCATTGCCAGTGCCGAAAGGTAGATTTCTTCTACTCGACCGATGACCGGCTATTAAGGAAAATCCGAGCTCTCGATGACACGCCGGTCCGGGCTCTATCGCCGCTGGAGTTTTTGGAAGAGGTGAACTGATGATTGTGGAACAGAAGCCGTTGGCCGAGATCAATCAAACCGCTATCCATCTCCTCTGCCGTGAGATGGGAGTCGTTAACACGCTCCGCTTCATGAGTCAATTCACGAAGGGGCACGGGAACTATACGGAAGAACGGGATGATCTCTTCGGCGAGATGACGCTGGAGGAGATCCTTGGCGAGATCAAGGCGGGCGGGTACTGAGGCAGGTAGGCGGGGACAACATCCGTGACGTGACGGCGTTCCGAAGACCGCCAGCGGCCACGACCCGATGACCGACGCGCCCGACCGCGTGGACGAAGCCCAGCTCAAGGAGCTTCACATCGAGGTGGAGCACCCTATGAGAACACTCCCTTCCGGCATCAAATCCTCCGGCATTTCCCTTATATCCTCTACTACATGGAACTGCCGGAAGTCATTTGGATCGCTGCCGTCGCTCACGCCAGGCGCAGACCGGGTTACTGGCAAGGCCGAGATGATGATTGAATCTCATCCACACCCACCCTCTCCATCATTGTTGCTTTTGTGATCCTTCCCGCATGAATCGCAGATTAAGATGGCTTCCACAGGGGTAAAAATTTCCACCGAAGCTTGACGATAGGGAGGATCCAATGAGCGACAAAAATAACAGCAATCTGGCGGAAACCCTCGGTGACGTGGCGAAAACCATGGGCGAGGCCGCCGGCAACGTCACCAAAGCCATGGGCGAAGCCGCCGGGGATATGGCGCAGAGGATGGGGGAGGTCGCCGGCAACACCATCAAGTCGACGGCGGAAGTCGGCCAGAACATGGGCGAATCGGTCGGCCTTCTGGATCGCGATGAGGCGGACGAGACCGCCGGGGAGAGCGTGACCGTCACGGCGGAAGGAACGGGCATCCTCCATGCAGAGAACGATGCCCCCTCGGCGGAAGGCACTTCCTGCTGAAAAGGCGCTGGTAACTCATGACCGGACGGGGGGCCTTGAGAGAGGATATGCGGCCCTGCCGTCCATGTGCATCACCCGTCCATGTGCATCAGGGGAAGGAGGTGGTATCCTCCTTCCCCTGTCTTTTTTCACAGCCTCATGATGATTTGCAGACGGTCCACCGCACCCGTCTCGTTTCGGGTTGCCTGGTGGTCCCACCGCCCTCGATCCGGACGTGCCGGAAATAGGCCGTCACCCCCGGCATGGACCGCACGAGCGCGCAGCCGTCCTCGGCGCCGTACGCCGTCAGCGCCGTCGCGAGGCCGTCCGCCGTGCTTCCTTTAGGGGCGATCACCGTCACCGCCAGCCCTTCCGTCGGAGTCATCCCCGTACGGGCATTGATGGCGTACGAGTACCGCCTTCCATCGATCTCCGCGAACCGCTCCGGCTCTCCGGAGCCGCTGACGGATGCGTTCGCGAGCAGGACGAACTGCGGCATCTCCGGCGGCACGTTCTCCAGCTCCACGCGCCACCCCTTCTCGCCCGGCGGCGGGTCCCCGGCGACGATGTCCCCACCCGCGTCGTAGAAGGCGCGGGAGATCCCCTGCCGCTTCAATTCCTCGATGACCTCGTCTCCGGCGTACCCCTTCGCCAGCGCGTTCAGGTCGGCGGAGAGGTTCGCCTGGGTGAGCTGCACGGCGCGTCCGGGGTTCAGTTTGATCTTCTCCCAGCCCATCTGCGCCCGCGCCTGGCGGATCTCCGCTGCGGTGGGCAGCCGGTTCTCCTTGCGGGCCTGCCCCCACACGCCGAACAGGGGCCGCAGCGTGATGTCGAACGCGCCGCCGGTCTTTCGAGAGAGATCCTGCGCTTCTCCCAACGCAGCGTAGAGGTCCTCGCTCACCCGTTTTGCCGGTCCCCCGGCCCCCCTCACCAGCGTCCCCAGCTCGCTGTCCGGCCCGGAGAACGTCTTCTCCAGCTCGGCGATTCGCCGGTAGGCGGCGGATGCGGCGCGGTCCGCCTTCTCCGCGCTCTCGGCATAGAAGACGATCCGGACGGGCACCCCCATGCGGGTCTCGATATATTCGTATCGGCTCGTCGCCGGTTCCGGCTCCGCCGCGAACCCCCCGGTGAACAGACCCGTGAACAGACCCGACATCCAGAGCGCCGCTATCCCCCAAACGATCCCCCGTCTCATGTTTCGCCTCCTTTTGCTGTATCGCCGAACCCGCGCGCCACGCGTCCCTCAGTGCCTCTTCCTCCGCTTCTTTATGCTCTTTCATGATGACGCAATCAGGGAGAACCCCGCCAGAAGTCCTGATCCGCCTCCTCGGAAAGACAGCCCCTGCGAAATTTCTGTTGGAATCCTCCGCCGCCCTCGTATGAGAGCCTGAAAAATCTTGCCTTCGCGTCGATCTCCGTTCACCACTGATGACGCTTTATTCCTTCAAGGAGTTATGGGCTATGTTGGCTTCCCCCCTCAAGAAGTTGACCCGAAAATTGCTTCCCCTGGCGGCGCTCGCCGGCCTGAGCCTGTTGTGGGGCTCCGGCCCGGCGCACGCCTGGAAACCCGTCACCCACGTCTACTTTGCCGACCTCGCCGTCGAGGATGCGAAAGACAACAAGGTCACGATCTACGCCGCCGATTACGCCGCCGGGACCGTCAAGCGGGACGAGAACGGCAAGCCAATCGTGCTGGGAGAGTACGAAACGGATGCGGGGATCATGAGCGCCATCCTCAGCCACTACCCGGAGTTCCGCGCCGGAGTCCTCGGGCCGGACGCCTACCCCGACATCGCCACCGGGCAGCAATTGATCCACCCGGCGGGCGAGCTGACCCACGACGACCCGCAGGGTAAGGACGTGAACCACGGCGGAGCCGGTACGAACCCGTGGCTGGAACACCTCTGGAAGCGGGCGTACGGCCCTCCCGGTGAGAGCCGCCCCGAAGACCAGACCCAGGCGATCAAAGCCTTCGTGGTGGGGTATATGTTCCACGGCGCGGGGGACATGTACGTCCACACCTTCATCAACGAGTTCGCGGGCGGGCCGTTCCACTTCCCCGAGAACGGGATCAAGCACATCGTGCTGGAGGGCTATCTCACCAAGCGGCTCCCGAAAGTGCAGGACTACAACATCAGCATCGACAACGGGGTGAAGGAGTTCATCTACCGCCACCTGACCTACGGCGCGCCGGGAACCCTGCTGGAAGAGAAGCTGCTCCAGGGCAGCAACGCGGGCAAGTCGATCCCGGCGATCTTCACGAAGATGCGGAACGAGCTGCAAGCCGAGATCGACGGCTACTACGCGAAGAAGGCGGAGTTCGACCGGCGGTACGACGGGCGGATCGCCCTGGCGAAGAAGAAAGCGAAGGAAGCCGACGAGTGCGGCGTGTTCGACTTCTCGTGCAGCAAGACCGTGCTGTACGCGAAATCGGCGGTGCATTACGCTCAGGCGGCGGCGATCCAGGCCGAAAAGCTCGCCTACATGACGGTCAACGGCCCCATCGCCACCTATAAAGAGCACTGGCGCGACGACATCGACACAGGCCTTAAGGCGTTCCCGATCCTCAGCCACGAGATCGCCAAGGCGATGTTCTTCAACCCCTCCGGCCACGCCGACCTGACGCGGGTGAAGGCGCTCGCCGGGAGCTACGTCACGAACCACCTCCTCTCCATGCTTGGCGCGCCGGACGCCGTCGGCGGGGCCATCGAGGTCATCAACTACGTCTACGAGAAAATCGGGGCCAAGGCGATCAAGGACGCCCTCAAGCAGTTGAAGATCACGAGCCTGGAGGAGTTCATCATCCGCAAGGCGTTCGGCATGGGCAAGGAGGAGCTGAAGGAGTATTTCGAGAACCCGAACGAGCACTTCAATCATGTCCTCAACAACCCGAAGTTCAACACGTCGGGCGGCACGCTCCTCAGCCTGCTGGAGATGAACCGGGACCACCTGAAGATCAACGATGAAGCCTGGAATAACCCGAACGAGCAGTTCGACATCATGAACTTCGCCCCGGCGTTCAACACCCTCCAGATGACGAAGATGATCCTGATGAAGCCGAGCGAGGTCAACCGCCTCATGGCCGACCTGGGCTCCGCCGCGCGGCTGGACGAGAACCCCAGCGTCAACGCGATCCTCGGCTTCCTCCGGTCCCTCGACTCCGGAAACCAGTGGCACGTCAACTCGGAGAAGATGGTCGCGGCCCGCGAGGGCGACGCCTACCGCAAGATCTTCGCGCGGGAGGCCGGCGACCTGCCGGTGGGGCATCCCCAGCTGGAGATCACCCCCGGCTACTACGAGCTGAAACCGAACCGTCAAATCGCCTTCAGCCTGCAGCCCCACGGGACCCCGGTGAACTGGAGCGTCGTGAACCCGCTGGAAGGCGGCATCATGGGAGACGGCGCGCCGAACGTCTACCGCTCGCCGCAGCGCGTGGCGGAGAACACGACGATCACCGTCAAGGCGACCGCCACCGACGGCACCCAGCGGTACGCGACGACGCGGGTGCTCCTCGTCGCCAGCCCGCCCCGGCCCCAGATCTTCACCTGGACGGGGGGCGGCAGCGACGGCAAATGGAACAACCCGTACAACTGGGGCAGCGAGGACTATTACCCCGGCGAGCCCGGCTTCGAGGACAAGGATACCGCCGTGCTGGGCGCGCTGGGTTGGGGCGAAGTGCGCCTGGCCACGCCGATCAAGCTCAAAGAGCTGAAGATGGGCGGCGGACGTCTCATCGGCGAAGCGCTCACGATCTCCGGGAGCTACGACTGGACCGGCGGCTACGTCAGCAACCGGACGGAGGTCCTCCCCGGCGCGATCTTCAACATCACCGGGGAGAAAGAGAAGACCGTCTACGGGACTGTGGCGACCGCCGGGATGGGATCGTGGTCCGGCGCGGGGAACATCAAGCTGCTGGAGAAGGGCGTCTTCGAGAACACCGGCGAGTTCGAGATGAAGGACGGCGGCGAGATCTCAGGCAATTCCTGCTGCGTCAGCCCGACGCAGTTCATCAACCGGGGGACCTTCATCAAGTCCGGCGAGGGGGACGTGAAAGTGGGCCTGATGAACTTCGTCAACCACGGCACGGCGGAGTTGAAGCAGGGGAACCTGGAGCTGGGGGTCGGCCTCCACGGATTCGCGGGCGGCTCGACGTTCACCGGGCCGGGCCGGGTGAACGTGAACAAGGGCACTCTGACCCTTTCGGGCGAGGTGAACGCCGGCGCCTTCTCTCACATCGAGGTCCGGACCGGCTCGAATATGAAGGGCGAACAGGCGAAGCTGAAGGGCACGCCCGTCATCGACTGGATCGGCGGGAACCTCTACGGACAGATCGAGCTGCCGGAGAGCGGCATCCTGAACGTCAGCGGCGATACGCTGAAGTCGCTCTACGATACGAAGCTCATCAACGCGGGCACCATCAACTGGACGGGAACCGGTCATGCCGCCGTCAACGCGGGCACGGAGATCACGAACGCCGCCACCGGCGTGATTGAGTTCGAGAGCGACATGGAGGTCTACGGGACGGTCTGCTGCGTGTCCCCGGCGAAGTTCATCAACCGGGGGGTCATCACGAAGGAGGCGGGAACGGGCACGACGAAGCTCACCAACTTCACGGTCCTCAACAGCGGCACGATGAATGTGAAGAGCGGGACGCTGGAGGTAGGCAAAGGCCCCCACCGATTCGAGAACGGCACGGTCCTCTCCGGCCAGGGCAAGACGCTCCTCAAAGGCGGCACCACCGAGCTCCTCGGAGCGATGACGGTGAACGGCGGCCACACGCTGGAGATGGGCTACGGCGCGACCCTTATCGGCGGGGAGAAGGTGACGAGCGAATCCTATCAGGGCACGGGTACGATCGGAGGAGACGGGACGTTCAACTGGGCGGCCTATGGGCGCCTGGAAGGCAACCTCACCTTCAACGCGCCCCTGACGACCCGGATCACCGGAGCCGAGGCCCGCGACATCTACAAAGGGAAGATCGTCAATGCGGGAACGCTGATCTGGACCGACAACAGCTCGCTCCGGGTCACCTCGGCCACGACGTTCACGAACGCCGGAGTGATGGCGATCCAGGGAGACGTGCAGCTTTTCGCGACGAGCTGCTGCACGAACATCGCTCTGTTCGAGAACACCGGGCAGATCGTGATGAACCCGGCGGGCACGGCGAAGTTCAGCCTGCTCCGCAACGTGAACGCCGGCCGGATGGAGATCAAGAGCGGCCTGTTCGAGATCCACAACGGCAGCTTCACGCAGACCGCCGGGGATCTGAAGCTGAACGGCGGCGCGATCAAGACCAACACACCGCTCCAGATCCAGGGTGGCACGGTCTCCGGCACCGGCAAGATCACGGGCTTGCTGAAGAACATCGCGGGGGTGGTGAGCCCCGGCCACTCGCCGGGAGTCCTGACGATTGAGGGAGACTACGTCCAGGAGGATACGGGCACGCTCCAGATCGAGATCGCCGGGGAGAATCCGGGCACGGAGTACGACCAGCTGGAGGTGATCCACCATACTGACCTCCGGGGACAGTTGAGCCTGACCCTCCCGAACGGCTACCAGCCGGACCTGGGAGACGGGTTCCGGATTCTCAAATACGGCTCGCTCTCCGGGGCCTTCGCGAAAGTGACGGGGACGTATGTCGGCGGGGGCAAAGGGTTCACGGCGGAAGTCACCCCGACCGGCCTGACCCTCCACACCGTCGGGGATCAGGTCGGCGTCGTCGTCGGCGACCTCGACGGCAACGGCATGGTCCAGGTCACCGACGCGATGAAGGCGCTTCGGATCGCGGTGGGCCTGGAGCCGAACAGCCCGGCGGCGCTGGAGGCGGGGGATGTGGCCCCGAAGCCGGGGACCGGACCGCGAGCGGGGCAGCCGTATGGGGACGGTCAGGTCACGGTGGCGGACGCGATCCGGATCCTCCGCAAGATCGTGGGGGTGGAGACCGACTGGCCTTAACGACCGTCAATGAGTCGGGGGTCAGGGAGTCTGTGAGTCGCCCTCACCCCCGCGCTCCGCGCTGGCCCTCTGAGGGGCAGTCGGGGAGTGTGAGGGAATCCATCGGGGATCAGGGTGTGAGCGGCAATCCGAAATCGCTATAATTCATGCGTTCGCCTCTCTTCCCCGTCGAAAGGATGACTCCCATGCCCGTACGCCGCGCCCTCCTGAGCTGTTCCGACCGCACCGGCCTGATCGCCTTTGCCCGAGGGCTGACAGATTCCGGCGTCGAGCTGGTCGCTTCCGGCGGCACGGGCAAGGCGCTGGCGGAGGCCGGGCTGCCGGTCACGCCCGTTGAAACGGTGACCGGCTCGCCGGAGATGATGGACGGGCGGGTGAAGACGCTCCACCCGAAGATCCATGGGGGGCTGCTCGCCCTGCGGGACAATTCGGAGCACATGCGGCAGGCGGAAGCGCATGGGATCGGGCTGATCGACCTCGTGGCGGTGAACCTCTACCCGTTCCGTGAGACGGTCGCGAAGCCGGGCGTCACCCTTGAGGAAGCGGTGGAAAACATCGACATCGGCGGGCCGTCGATGATCCGCTCGGCGGCGAAGAACTGGAAGAGCGTGGCGGTGATCGTGGACCCCGGCGATTACGCCGCCGTCCTCCAGCAGGTCCAAACCAACGACGGCGAGCTGACGGACGACATGCGGCTGCGGCTCGCCACCAAGGCGTTCGGGCACACCGCCGCTTACGACGCGGCCATCCACAACTATTTCGAGGCGCGCGGGGCGGGCGGATTCCCAGAAGCGCTCGTGCTGGACTTCGAGCGGGTGCAGACCCTCCGGTACGGGGAGAACCCCCACCAGCAGGCCGCCTTTTACCGGGAGCGGAACGCGATTCCGGGCAGCATCGGGCGGGCGAAGCAGCTTTCGGGACGGGAACTCTCCTTCATCAACCTGATGGATGCGGAAGCCGCGCTCAACCTCGTGCGGGAGTTCGCGGACCCGGCGGCGTCCATCATCAAGCACACGAATCCCTGCGGATGCGCCACGGCCCCCCAACTCGTCCACGCCTTCGAGGCCGCCCGCGATGCCGACCCCATCTCCCGTTTCGGCGGGATCATCGCCCTCAACCGCCCGCTCGATCTCGAAACGGCGGAGGCGATCACCGTCAAGAACAGCTTCTACGAAGTCCTGATCGCGCCGGGATTTGATGAGGATGCCGTGGACCTGATCCTGAATCGCAAGGGCTGGGGGGAGAAGATCCGGCTCCTCCAGGTCGAGGGCCTGAACGAAGCCCCGCCCCCCTCCCATCCGGTGGCGATGGCGACGTGGGATTACAAGCCGATCTCCGGGGGGCTGCTCGTGCAGGAGGCGGACCGTATCACGGCGGAGGACGATGGATGGACCGTCGTCACCAAGCGCGCTCCGACGGAAGAGGAGGCAGCGGCGCTCCGGTTCGTGTGGCGGGTCTGCCTGCACGTCAAATCGAACGCGGTGGCGCTGGCGCGGGCGGGCCTGAACCCCGAGGAGCCGGAAGGGGAACCGAGGCCGGGGTATCGCCTGGTGGGGATGGGAGCGGGCCAGCCGAACCGGGTGCTGTCCACCCGCATCGCCATCGAACAGGCGAACGAGCTGGCGCGCGGGGCGGTGCTGGCGTCAGATGCGTTTTTCCCGAAGCCGGACGGCCCGGAGACAGCGGCGGAAGCGGGCATCACCGCGATCATCCAGCCCGGCGGCTCGGTGGAGGACGAAAAAGCCATCGAGGTCTGCAACCGCTACGACGTGGCGATGGTGTTCACGGGCCGACGGCACTTCCGGCATTAGGCGGTAAAAACTGGCATAACCTGTATAGTGCGTTGGGTCGGTATGTGTTTTGGTGGGTGGGTGGGTGGGTGGTGGGGTATTTCCCGCCCCGATACGTCTGTGGCAAGCGGTGTTGCGGGCGCGAGGAAGGGGAGCACAGAGGGGGGTGTAGTAAGAGTGCCCCCCATCACCAACCCCCCACAAACACCACGACCCACACCCGCGTACGGCCCGGCGGCGTCAATTTGG
>JAHWJO010000521.1 GCA_019348365.1 Armatimonadota bacterium
CTATCCTCCCTCTCAGAGTCATGCATCCTGATTCTGTCTCCCAGAATTGGGAGAGGGCCAGCGCGAAGCACGGGGGTGAGGGCGCGACTCACTGACTCCCCGTCTCAAATCTCCGCCTGATACTCGCGGTACAACGCTTCAAACCGCCCGACCAGGTCATCCAGCACCTCCATCCCGCCACGCCAGAACTCCGGTGAACGGAGGTCGATCCCCATCTGCCCCATCAGTTCGTGGGGACTCTTGCTGCCGCCCTCCCGCAGCAGGTCCAGGTATCGGTCCGGGAAGCCTTCGCCCTGCTCCTGGTACATCCGGTACAGGGCGAACACGAGCAGCTCCCCGAACGAATAGGCGTAGACGTAGAACGGCGAGCCGATGAAGTGCGGGATGTAGCTCCACCAGATCCGGTGATCCTCCCCCAGCTCCACCGCATCCCCGAACATGCTCTGCATCTCGTCCTGCCAGAGCTCGCCGATGGCATCCGACGGCAGCTCGCCCTGCTCCCGCCGCGCGCGGTGCAGCTTCTGCTCGAACCGGAACATCGCCGCCTGCCGGAAGATCGTGGCGAAGGCTCCTTCGATCTTCTCGGCGTAGAGCGCGAGGCGGTCTTTGAGCGCGGCTCCCGATTGCAGCTTCTCGAAGACCAGCATCTCCGCGAACGTGCTCGCCAGTTCGGCCAGGGGGAGCGTGCCGTGGAAGTTCAGCTGCGTCTGCCCCCGCGAGAGCGAGGCGTGAATCCCGTGGCCCAATTCGTGGGCGAGGGTCATCACGTCGTCCAGCCGGTTCAGGTAATTCATGAAGATGTACGGGTGCAGGTCGGGCGTGATGTACGAGCAGTACGCGCCCCCCTGCTTGCCCTGCCGGGGCACCGCGTCGATCCAGCAGCCCTCGAAGAACTCCTCGGCGGTTCGGCGCATCGCCGGGGCGAACTCCTCAAACGACTCCAGGACCATTTTCCGGGCTTCGGGGAACTCCACCTTCTCCTGCGTGTCGAACAACGGGGCGTACCGGTCGTAGTGAGTGAGGGTGTCGTACCCCAGGATCTCCCGCTTCAGCCGGTAAAACCGCTCCACCAGGCTGTAATGCTCGCGGCAGATCTTCATCACCGTCTCGACCGTTTCCTCATCCAGTTCGTTGGAGAGGTGGCGGGATTCCTCCGGGCTCTCGTACCGTCTCAGCCGGTCTTCCAGCGCCTTGTCCTGCACGAGAGTGTTGAAGATGTAGGTGAGCACCCGGTTCTGCTCGCGCAGCCCTGCGGTGAAGCTCTCGGCGGCCCGTCGGCGAAGCTCCCGCTCGGGCCGCCGGAGCAGCGCCAGGATCTCGGCCTGGTTGAGTTTCTGCGTCTCGCCCTCCCACTCCAGCGTGTAGACGTGATTCGACGTGACCTCCTGAAAGAGCCGGGCGAAGGCGCGGCTGCTCGTGTTCGCCTTCTCCTCCAGAATCCGCTCCTCCGGCTCGGAGAGGTCATGCCCGGCGAAGGCGCGGGTGGTTTGCAGGAAATGGCGGTAAGGATCGAGCGCCGGGCTATCGATCAATCGCTGCGCCTGCTCTTCCGGCATCTTGAGCAGCGCCAGCTCGAAAAACAACAGGTGGAGCGAAATCTGCGTTCCGGCTTCCTGCATCCGCTGGAGCAGGGCGCCTCGTTGCGGGTCGCTCGTGTCGGCGGAGTAGAGCAGGCCGGCGTACGCCATCGGCTTGTAGCTCTCCTGCTGGAGGGCCTCGTACTCCCGAATGGCTTGCAAAAGCGTCTCCGGGGTCAGGTCCGGGGTGGTGATCTTCTCCCGGTACTGCGCTTCGAATTGCTGCGCCCGTTCCAGAGACTGGCGCAGGGCGGCATCGATCCGGGGATCATCGACCCCGCTGAAGAGATCGGTGAGATCCCAGTGGGGAGGAGAGGTGGTTTCGGTCATCGGGGCTCCCTATTCTTGAAGACAACGCGTCGCGTTGGGGTCCAATACAACAGTTAAGAGAAGAAGTCGGTTCATCAGCGTGCCATGAGACGCGCTCTTCCTTCCGTTATAGGATCACCCTCTTCCTTTTCCAAATGCTGCGGCATGGGAGCAGGAACGGGAGAGAGAGCGTCGAAGAAAAGGATGGAACTGATCTCGCCATCGACAGGACCCGAGGCTAAAGGCGATCAATCGGACGGCCAATCTGTTATCGGAGCAGGCTTCTACCCGTTCGACACGGTGCTGTGGAACCTGTTCGTGGAACCTGGTCGCGGGATGATTCTGACATCAAGATCAATCGGTTTGCTGATATAATAAATAATAGTTGAAAAACGTATCACAAAAGGGGAGAAGCTCCTGTTGAACTGAGGAGATTCTTTTCCGCTCTCGGGCGGACAACTCTATCGAGAACCCCTTCTTAATTAAAGATCAAGACACCCCTCATCGGCGATCCCGGCTGTACGCCCGATCCCCTTAAGGAGACTGAATGCAAAAGCGTCGATTTATGTTCCGATGGGCTCCTGTGCTGGTTGGATTGGCTTCCGCACTTCTGGTTCAGCCTCAGGCCCATTCGGAAATTCCGTTCTGCGTGCCTCACTTTTCGAAATACTCTTCGCTGAATGGGTTGAGCGGGGTCGAGATTCCCCAACGGCAAGCGCAGTTACAGCAAGTCCCTCAGGGGAGGGTCACTTTCTTCCCCTGGAAAAATCCCAACACGGTAGGGACGGTCAAAGCTCTCGTTCTTCTCGTCGATTTCCCGGATGCGCCTGCCACGCGACCGAATATCCAGATCCGTGACGCCTTCTTCGGCACCCGGGCCGATGCCCCGAATGGAAGCGTAGCGCAGGTTTATGCCGAGAACTCCTACGGCAAGCTCAAGTTGGAGGGGATCGTCCTGGGCAATCCCCGGGCCAGCGAGCTGGATCACCCGGATCCCCGGCGCCAGGTCAAATGGATCCGGCTTCCCCAGGAACTTTCTTACTACGCGAATAACAATTTTGGAGGGGCCACCACCAGCTGGGATCGGAGCGTCGTCGGCATGACTCGCGATGCAATTCGAGAGGTGAATTCGTTATATCCCTCCTTAAATTGGGCCGAATTCGATGGCAACGGCGACAATTTCATCGACCTGCTGTACATCGTTCATGCCGGCGAAGAAGGGGGATCAATAGCCGGCGCCAATACGATCTGGCCGGTCACTCATCCCCTGCTTAGCGATGCCGATACCACTCTCAACGATTTCGGAGTCGTCGTCTCCCCCACCGGACCCGGCGGCAAGCCCCTTAAAGCGCAGGTGTTCGCCACCGGCGCGGAAACCACGGGCGTAGGCACTTTCGCCCATGAGATCGGCCATATTTTTGGCTTGCCGGACCTGTATACCAATCCCCAGGGTCTCTCGGTGGGGATCGGCAACTGGTCCATCATGGCATCCGGCAGTCGTACGCCCGCTTTCGGGCCGAACGAAATCAACAGCTCGCTCCCCACTCATTTTGATCCGTGGAGCAAAGCCCAGCTCGGCTGGCTGACTCCCCGGCTCGTCAACCGGAATGATCTG